>QIIJ01000150.1 GCA_003232595.1 Aurantimonadaceae bacterium
GCTCGCCGAGCGCAAATTTTCGGGTACTCACATAGTCTGTTTTACCAGACCCAAGCAAAGGAATATCATCGATTAATATGATATCGCGCGGTACCATCAAATCACTGAGGCCTTGTTCTTTGCTGCATTTTTTTATGCGTGCCGCTTCTGCTTCTTTGCTGGTTGTTACCAAAACCAGCCGCTCACCTTTGCGCTTGTCGGGTACGCAAACTACCGCATGTTCTTCTTCAGGCCACAGACCTTTGACGATCAATTCTACCGCGCCAAGCGAAATCATCTCACCTGCTACCTTGGCAAATCGCTTGATGCGACCGCGTATGGCGATATGTACAATATCGCCGGAATCGTGCCAGCCATCCTTTTCTATCGCCTGCAACTTTCCCGGTTTGTCAACTTTCATGTAACCAAGCATAACATTTGGCCCGGAAACCCACAGCCGACCGCCCTCGTCAATTCCCTCCACCGGATCAAGCCGTGCTTTGATGCCGGGTAACAATTGGCCAACCGTTCCATCGCGGCAGAAATCCGGTGTGTTAACGGCAACCACCGGGGCGGTTTCAGTCATGCCAAAGCCTTCCATCACATTGGCACCAAAGCGTTCGAGCCACACCCGTTTGGTTTCTGCTTTTACCGCTTCAGCGCCGGCAATCACAAGACGGACACTGGCGAAATCCTCATCGCCGGCGGTTCTTGCATAGCCGGTTAAAAAAGTGTCTGTGCCAAACAGGATTGTCGGCATTATTTTAGCCGCAACCCTGGGAATAATCTTGTAATGCAGGGGCGAAGGATAGAGATAAACCGGCACCCCGAAGAGCAGCGGCAGCAATGTGCCGCCAGTCAAACCAAATGAATGGAACACGGGCAATACGTTGAAAAACTGCTCACCATCAATAAATTTAACCCGCTGATTTATCTGGGCACAATTGGCAAGAATATTTTGGTGCGAAAGAACCACTCCCTTTGGTGCACCTTCCGAGCCTGAGGTAAATAATATCAGGGCCGGGTCGACGGGGTTCGCATCAACCAGTGCTCTATTGGCAAAAAGAGCCGCTTTGAGCTTGTCAAACCAGCTTATTTTCGCCGCCACATCTTCCAGCCAGATGATGTCAATATTTGCCTCTTTGAGTGCGTCAATGACATTTTGCAGATCAGCCTTCTCGATAAAAGCGCGCGATGCAATCACCGTTTTGACCGCCGCAGTGTTGCAGGCCGAGACAATTGTGGCGGGCCCTGAAGTATAATTCAGCATCGCGGGCACTCGCGCAGATGATTGCAGTGCCATGAAACAGATAACCACCGCATTGGCGTTGGGTAACAACACGCCCACCGCCTCGCCCGGCTTCGAGAAAGGCTCAAGTTTTGCACCAAGCGCCCTTATGGCGATCATCAAGCGCCTGAATGTAACCACATTACCAAGCGCGTCTTCAAGGACTGATTCTTTACCGCCGTATTTGCGGGCCGCATCACGAATGGCTTCAAATATCGTCCTGCCTTCAAAGCAAGAGATAAATTTTTCGCCCGAGTGATGTGTTGACCTGCCGTTGCCCATTTTCACCTCACAGGTTGGTATTATAGCGTTTCATCTTTAGTCAGAATCGCTATTGTTTGTTTTCGCTCGCGGCCATTTGGGGCTTTGCCCCGGCCTCCGCGAGGGCGATGCATATGCATCGGTCCACCCTGGTGGCCTGACTGCTTCCATGTAGACATGAAACAATCTAGTCAGCAAAACGGCCTTCAGCGCACAGATAGATTTTGCCGTTTTCCGTGGTCTTTGCCGATGCCAGCTTTATCAGAGCCGGAACGATTGTCGCTGGCAAAGGCACAGTTTCAGGATCTTCGCCCGGTGCGTAAGCGGCACGCATGGCTGTTCGCAGGATTGCGGGATCGACCAAGTTGGCACGAATATTGGTTTTCTCATTTTCGTGAGCCCAGGTCTTAACAATTGCCTCCAGGGCAGCCTTGGAGGCCGTATAAGGGCCGACAAATGGACGGCAATTATGAACTGCACCGGAAGTGAGAAATATTGCCCGTCCTGCTTTTGATTCTTTCAAGAGTGGTTCAAGCGAGCGGATAAGCCGCCAGTTTGCTGTTACATTGACAGCCATGACTTCATCCCAGACCTTGATATCGAGATGGCTGAGTGGGGTGACAACACCTAATATTCCGGCATTGGCAAGGAGAATATCCAGCCTGCCCCATCGCTCATAAACTACGCCACCAAGTCGGTCGATGGCATCACCATCTTTCAAATCGATGGGAACAAGGGTTGCCGTCCCGCCTTCCTCCTTAATCTGGTCGTCAAGTTCTTCCAGTCCGCCAACAGTGCGGGCAACGGCAATCACATGGGCACCTTCGCGGGCATATCCAAGTGCTGCCTGATAACCGATACCGCGCGATGCACCGGTGACGACGGCAATTCTGCCATCAAGCAAACCCATCAGGCCGCCCCTTCTATGGTTTCAGACAATAGTGACAATTGCCGCACATTGTCCCGGGCCTCAAAATCAGTCAACACAGTTGGATATTCACCGGTAAAACAGGCATCACAAAATTGCGGAACATCGTTATCGCGTACCGTTTCACCGGCAGCCCGGTAAAGGCCGTCAATGGAAAGAAATGCAAGACTGTCAACTTTGATGAAGTCCATCATTTCTTCCACTGACATGCGCGAGGCCAGCAGCTTCTGGCGCTTTGGCGTATCAACACCGTAATAACATGACGACATTGTCGGCGGGGATGCGATGCGCATATGGACCTCGCGAGCCCCGGCATCGCGCACCATCTGGACAATCTTCTGACTTGTAGTGCCACGCACGATGGAATCATCCACCAGCACAATCCGTTTGCCTTCGATCAGTTTGCGATTGGCATTGTGTTTTAACCGTACGCCCATGTGGCGGATGGTATCTGTCGGGGCAATGAAAGTGCGCCCGACATAGTGATTGCGGATAATGCCAAGTTCAAAAGGCAAACCCGCCCCTTGGGCAAAACCAATAGCTGCAGGTGTGCCGGAATCCGGCACCGGCACAACCATGTCTGCCTCAACCGGAAACTCTCGCGCCAGCTCTTCGCCAATGCGCTTTCTGACCGCGTAGATATTTTCGCCCTGAACGTAGGAATCCGGGCGGGCAAAATAGACATATTCGAAAATGCAAAATCGCGATTTTTTGTTCTCGAACGGAAAGAGGCTTTCAATGCCGTTGCTGGTGATAATTACCAGTTCACCAGGTTCAATATCACGAACATGGCGGGCACCAATGATGTCGAGAGCACAGGTTTCCGAAGCGAGTACATAGGCGCCGTCAAGATCGCCCAGAACCAGGGGGCGAACACCCAACACATCACGGCAACCGATAAGTTTTTTCTCAGACAGGCCAACAAGAGAAAATGCACCTTCAATCTGCGCCAGTGCGTCTATCAGTTTATCGGCAAGATTTGTGGCACTGCTCAACGCTATGAGATGCAATATAACTTCGGTATCAGAGGTTGAATGAAAGATTGCGCCACGCTTTTGCAGGTCTCTTTGAAGCGTCATGGCATTTGTCAGATTGCCATTATGAGCGACCGAAAATCCGCCACCGGCAAACTCGGCAAAAAACGGTTGGACATTGCGCATTTCATCACCACCGGCGGTGGAATAGCGATTATGGCCAATAGCATATTTGCCGGGAAGGCGACTGATAACATTGGGCTTGGTGAAATTGTCACCGATCAGCCCCATGTGTTTTTCAGAATGAAACTGGGTGCCATCAAAAGTTACAATACCTGCCCCTTCCTGACCGCGGTGCTGTAACGAGTGCAGGCCAAGGGTGGTGATGACTGCTGCATCATTGTGATCAAAGATACCAAAAACACCGCATTCCTCATGAAACTTGTCGTCAAATATATCGATATCATCGGCGATGCTGATGTCTTCAAGTGACTGGTCCTGCAATTCCATGAAAGCCCCCTGCCTGCGAACCAACCCAACCGAACAGCCCGTCAGATTTTCTTTTCAGTTTCCGTTTCGCCTTCTTTTTGCGAACCCGGTTTGAACCGGTTGATAATGGTGCCTTCGGGATCCTCCGGCAGCATCGCCGTGATACGTGCACCGATCGATTCAAGAATTGGCTTGGACTTTGCTTCGGCAATCCAGGTCGGCTGATCTTCCGGTACGAGCCAGGTAAAAAACAACATGGCAACTGTCACCAGCAGGATACCGCGTGCGGCACCAAAGAGAAAACCGAGCGTGCGATCAAGCGCACCTATGCGGCTGTCGATGATAAAATCTGCAATTTTCATGGTGATTACACTGACCACAATCAGGGTGATGAAAAAGACCCCGGCGGCGGCAATGATATTTGCGATGGTTTTGTCAGACGCTATGCTCGGCATATACTGCTGCACAAAGGGCGTCATCTGGTTATACAGATAGAATGCGGCGGCGGCGGCGGCAATCCATGACACGATCGACAATACCTCGCGGGAAAATCCGCGAACCATGGCCAATACGGCTGAAACCAGCATGATTGCCAGTAAAATTCCATCAAGAAGGGTGATCGGCATGCCATCCGTCTCCATTGTCTGCTGCCCTGCCGGACAGGGCGTTGTCACTGTTGCCATGCAGTTGATGTCTAATCAACTGTGACCATTCAATTTTCGTTTTCACTCACAACAAATACGTGAGGTGTGGTTATTGCTTCACATTCGGCTCCACCAATCGGGCAACCAGCTCACGCAACTGGTTAACCTCATTCAGCGTCATAGCCGATTCTCTGGTTGTGCGCCTGACGCCTTTTGCCAGAGTTGCCTGGCCGAAACCAAGTTTTTCAGCTTCTTTCAGCCGTGCATCGCCATGAGCCACCGGTCTGACGGTACCTGAAAGACTGATTTCGCCGAAATAGACGCTATTTTCCGGAAGGGCAAGCCCCGCGAGCGAGGAAACAAGAGCTGCTGCAACTGCCAGATCGGCAGCCGGTTCGCGTATCCTGTAGCCGCCTGCAACATTAAGATAAACATCGTGGGAACCAAGCCGAACACCGCAATGGGCCTCAAGCACAGCGAGTACCATGGAAAGCCGCGCATTGTCCCAGCCGACCACCGCCCGGCGCGGGGTGCCGAGCGTCGATTGCGCCACCAGTGCCTGTATTTCGACAAGAACCGGACGCGTGCCCTCAATACCTGCAAAAACCGCAGCACCCGGAGATGCCTTGTTGCGCTCACCCAAAAACAACTCCGATGGATTGGCAACTTCCTGCAATCCGTCGCCGGTCATTTCAAACACGCCAATTTCATCGGTCGGGCCGAACCGGTTTTTAACCGTGCGCAATATACGGAAATCGTGCGCACCATCACCTTCAAAATACAGCACCGCATCGACCATGTGCTCAACCACCCGCGGACCGGCAATCTGGCCATCCTTGGTGACATGGCCCACCAGTACCACAGTAGCGCCGGTCTGCTTGGCATAGCGGATCAGCGCCTGGGAGGAGGAGCGCACCTGGGCTACCGTACCGGGGGCTGATTCTACTGTTCCCGTCCACATGGTCTGGATTGAATCAACAATAACCAGCGAGGGTTTTTCGTTCGCCTTCAAGGTTGCCAGAATGTCTTCCACATTGGTTTCAGCTGCAAGCAGTACCGGAGCAGACCCTGCGCCCAGTCTTTTAGCTCGCAGCCGCACCTGGGCGATTGCTTCTTCACCTGAAATATAGATGACAACATGACCGTTTTTCGCCAATGCCGCCGATGCCTGCATAAGAAGTGTCGATTTACCGATGCCCGGATCGCCACCAAGCAATATTGCCGACCCTCGAACAAAACCACCACCGGTGGCGCGGTCCAACTCATCAACGCCCGATTTAAAGCGCGGGGCCTCTTCAATCTCGCCGTCGAGCGATACAAGCGCAACCTCGCGACCAACCGGATTAATCCTGCCCGGTCCACCGCCAACCCCAGCCGTGGGGTTCTCTTCTATCAGGGTGTTCCACTCGCCACAGCCATCACATTTCCCGGCCCAGCGGGAATGGGCAGTGCCGCAATTCTGGCAGATGAACTGGATTTTTGTACGTGCCATTTCTACCCGTTGATGTAGGTGCGGGCGTATCGTCGGCCCAGTGAGGTTAATATCTCATAGCCGATTGTTCCGGCGCATTGTGCCAGATCGTCCACAGTTATTTCATTGTCGAGCAATGTAATCCATTCTCCCTGGCACACCGCATTATCAGGAAAAGCTGTAATATCGAATGCGGTAAGGTCCATCGAAATGCGCCCCACAACCGGCACTCGTGTGTCCTTGATCTTGCCATACCCGCCTTTGGACGATGGTCGCAGTGGTGTACCGGAACCGCTTGCGGCCCGCAGATAGCCATCAGCGTAGCCGACCGCAACGATGGCCACACGAGCATTGTTGCTAAATTTGTGCGTGGCACCGTATCCGATGGATCGGCCTTGCTTTATGTGCCTTATCTGCACAATTTGCCCCTCAAGTTTCACGACCGGCAACATTGGATTGGACGCACTACTTATTGCACCACCACCATAGAGTGCTATGCCCGGGCGGGTGAGATCGAAATGACAATCGCTACCGTTCAAAATACCGGCAGAGTTTGCCAGCGACGCCACTGCATCCGGGAACAGAATTTGCACCTCCCGGAAAGCTGCAAGTTGTTGATTGTTAAGCGGATGATCAGGCTCATCAGCACAGGCAAAATGAGACAGTACCATTCGAGGTTTTAATTGCGAAACGCTGGCAAGATCCTCAACCGCCAATCCCAGCCGGTTCATGCCCGTATCCACATGCAGTGCAAAGGGCGCGTTGGCGGGCCCTGCTTCCGCCCAAAGGGCTACATCTGTGAGTGAATTTAGAACCGGTGTCAGATTATCCCGCAGAAAAAGGTCAATATTACCAGGTGCCAGACCGGCCAGAACAAAAATTTCGGCGTGAGGCACAATCCGGCGCAGCTCTGCACCTTCCTGCGGCAGGGCCACAAAAAATGTTCGGCAGCCACAATTTGAAAGGACTGTTACAACCGGTTTGAGACCAAGACCATAGGCACCAGCCTTAACCGCCGCCGCGGTTTCAGCAGTGGGAGCAAGGCCTGCAAGATATTGATAATTCCGGGCAATGGCGGACAAATCGACCGTCAGGCGACCGCCCGCTGCTTCTGCGCCATCCAGCGTCATATCTACCGGGCTGAAATCCGTCATTTCATTGTGATATCAAACCGGTCCGGGTTTTTCCAGACCTGTGTTCGAATCACGAACGGACCAGAACCGGTTCAGCTTTCTGTGAATGCAAAGCATAGGCGGTGCGGAAGGAAACGAGTTTCTTTTGACCTTCATCCCATAGCCGCAGTTTTACGGTGGAAAAACTTTCCATCAATGTCAGGCGTTTGATACTGGCCAACTCCGGATAGTCGCGCAGAACCTGCGGCAGGCGATAGAATGGTATCTTGCTGTAAAGATGGTGCACATGATGAATGCCGATATTGGCACTGAACCATCGCAGGATTTTGGGCAAATCATAATGGGAAGAACCGTAAAGCGCTGCGTCATGCAGGTCCCAGGAAGGATCCTTCTCCCACACTGTTTCCTCAAACTGATGCTGCACATAAAACAGCCAAACGCCAAACGACGCAGCCAGCAGGGTAATTGGTAAAAGCACCATGAAAAACGGCCCAAAGCCGACAAAATAAATCACGATGGCGGCAACAATTGCTGCAGCGACATTGGTGCCCATGGCGCTTACCCAATGGTGTGGCGAACGCATAAAACCAAGCGGAATGCGATTACGCAACAAATAGACATAGGCCGGTCCAATGCCGAACATGACAATCGGGTTGCGATAAAGCCTGTAAGAAAGCCGCTGCCAGCGGGTCTTTGCCATATATTCCTCAACAGTGAGGGTAAGAATATCACCAAAGCCGCGCTTGTCGAGATTGCCCGATGATGCGTGGTGCAGGGCGTGATCACGACGCCAGACTTCGTACGGTGTGAAAGTCAAAATGCCAAGTACCCGACCGACCCAGTTGTTGGCTTTCCGGTTGCGGAAAAATGCCCCGTGGCCACAATCATGCTGAATCAGAAACAGTCGAACCAGAAGACCCGCTGCAGGAATACAAAGAGCCAGTGTCAGCCAGTAACTGATCGAGATAGACCACCAGGCGGCGGTCCAAAGAGCAAGAAAGGGAACGCCGGTCATGGCCAGTTCGAGAATACTGCGCAAATGACTGGGTTTGCGGTATTTTGCCAGTGCTTTAGTCCAATCGCGCGTTAAGGGTGCCGTTGAATCGGCCTTTTTCTGTTGCAACATCTATTTTCCCGAAAAACGGCCTGGGATACGTACTCGACCGCTGTGTGCCTCGAAAAGATTCTCATGAATCTTTTGATTTGTTGTTAAACCATTGAAAAATTTTATCAAGCTGCATCTTGGTTAATACCGATTTGTGATCGAACTTTACCGGCAACGGGGACAATTAGCCACAGCGCCAAGCTCAATCTATCTGCCAGATGCTGACAGACTATTCAAAACGCTCTGGCAGATAGTCGTCCTGAATGAGATCGGAAAATCTGGTAAACTCCGCCTGAAAACCAAGATTGACTGTACCTGTCGGGCCGTGGCGCTGTTTGGAAATAATCACATCGGCCTTGCCGGCCACCGCATCAAACTTCTGTTTCCACTCGACATAGGCATCAGACCCTTCTTCCGGCTCCTTGTTCTGCAGATAGTATTCCTCCCGATAAACAAACAACACCACATCGGCGTCCTGCTCGATTGAGCCAGATTCACGCAAATCGGAGAGTTGCGGTCGTTTGTCGTCGCGGTTTTCCACCTGACGTGAGAGTTGAGAAAGAGCAATAACAGGCACGTTGAGCTCCTTGCCCAACGCCTTGAGGCCGGTGGTGATTTCGGTGATTTCCTGAACCCTGTTGTCGGTTTTTTTGTTTCCCTGCATTAATTGAATATAATCAATGATCAGCACATCCAGCCCGCGCTGACGTTTGAGCCTGCGCGCCCGCGCGGCAAGCTGGGCAATCGAAATGCCACCGGTCTGGTCGATATAAAGCGGGATACGGTGCATCTGCTGGGAACAGGCAACAAGCTTTTCAAATTCCGCCTCATTAATTTCACCGCGACGGATTTTACTCGATGAAATGACTGTTTGTTCGGCGATAATACGGGTTGCAATTTGCTCGGAAGACATTTCAAGCGAAAACAATCCGACCACTCCGCCGTTTTTGGCGCTGTGGGTGCCATCAGGTAGCACTTCAGGCTCATAGGCTTCGGCAATATTGTAGGCAATATTAGTGGCAAGGGATGATTTCCCCATGCCGGGACGCCCGGCAATAATAATCAGATCAGACGGCTGCAAGCCGCCCATGCGGGCATCAAGCGTATGAAGCCCGGTGGCGATTCCGGAAAGATGACCGTCGCGCTGGAAGGCGGCGCTGGCCATATCAATTGCGGTTCCCACCGCATCGCCAAAGGTGTGGAAACCGCCATCATACCGACCTGTTTCGGCCACCTCGAACAATCGTTTTTCAGCATCCTCGATCTGCTCGGCAGGTGGCATGTCAACCGGCGCATCAAAGGCGATATTGACCATGTCTTCGCCGATGGTGATCAGCGCGCGACGGGTTGCCAGATCATAGATCGAGCGGCCATAATCTTCAGCGTTGATGATGGTGGTTGCTTCCGCTGCCAGTCGTGCCAGATAGTGGGGGATCGTCATGTCGGCGATTTTTTCATCAGCCGGTAAAAATGTTTTCAAGGTGACCGGGTTGGCTTTTTTGGCAGCGCGGATCATGTCTGACGCGACTTTGTATATCTGGCGGTGAATTGCCTCGCTGAAATGATCCGGTTCAAGAAAATCTGAAACCCGATAGAACGCATCATTGTTGACAAGGATTGCACCTAACAGCGCCTGCTCGGCCTCAATATTCTGCGGCGGTGATCTGTAAAACTCTTCCTGCTTTGATACAATCGTCGCGATTTCGGCCATGGTCTTCCCTCGGCACGAGTGCCGGTTTCAAATGTTTGTTATTTTCGGGGACTCAAAACTGACCCCAGATATATGGCGCTTGACTCAAAGACGAAAGCCGCTGTCAAAATATATTTTTTAGCAGAGATAGCGAGGATAACGAGGATAGTCATCAATCCCGCTTGACAATTTCAAAAAACTGATCAGCCCTCGTTGGTAAAATTCATTTTTGGCACTTTGAGTATCTGGCCCGGATAAATCCTGTGAGGACTGCGCAACTGTTTAAGATTGGCCTGATAGATGGTTGAATAGCGGATGCCACGGCCATAGGTTCTGTATGAAATACGCCACAGGCTGTCGCCGCGGCGTATGATGACGGATGATCCGGTGCGGATGGCGGGTTGCAATGTCGCATTGCCGGAGGTGCTATTTAAAGCGCTGGCCGTTTTGCTGGAAGGTTGGTCCGCATTTGCACCAGCAGCGGGTTGATTTGACGCTGAAACAACCTTGCTTGCTTTTGGCGTAGAGGCTGTATCGGCAACACTGGCAACCTCAGCCTCTTTTGCAGCTTTCGCCACTTCGGTAGCGTTGGCGACTTCTGCTTCTTTCGCAGCTTTAGCCATTTCAGCAGCCTTGGCGACTTCTGCCTCTTTCGCCGCTTTAGCAGCCCTGGCAACCTCAGCCTCTTTCGCAGCTTTGGTCACTTCGGTGGCCTTGGAGATTTCTGCTTCTTTCGCAGCATTAGCCGTTTCAGCAGCCCTGGCAACCTCAGCCTCATTTGCAGCTTTGGCCATTTCAGCAGCCTTGGCGACTTCTGCTTCTTTCGTAGCTTTAGCCATTTCAGCAGCCTTGGTAACCCCAGCCTCTTTCGCGGCTTTGGCCATTTCGGCAGCTTTGGCCATTTCGGCGGCCTTTGCTACCTTCGCTTCTTTTTCAGCCTTTAATGTCTCAGCGGCCCTGGCTGCCTCATTCGTTTCACCGGCTTTGATTGTCTCTCCAGCATTTTTCGGCTCGGCTGTGGCGGTGACAACCGGCTGGTCGCGTGGCTCATGGATGAGTGGTACTTCTGCCCTGGCTTCCACCTGTTGACCACTGGTGCCAAAAATATCAGCCCGCACCACATGGTTGCCGGGTGACAATGCGCGTTCGGCTTCAAGCAAAAACCGCCCTTCCCGCGTTCCTGTGGTGAAGCCGATAAATTCATTGTCCACATAAACTGCGATCCGACGGCCGGGTTCAGCTGCACCGGCAATGAACATACG
>QIIJ01000149.1 GCA_003232595.1 Aurantimonadaceae bacterium
CCCAGCGCATTAAGCTTGCCAAGCAGCACAGGACCAACACCCGAAATTTTGGTCAGATCGTCTGGCTCACCTTCCGGTGTTGCAAACAAAGGCGCATTGTCATCAGCGGGTTTTTCCGTTTCAGCAACAGATTCAGCAGCCTCAGCTACTTCTTCCGCTTTTTCCGACGCCTCAGATTTTACCTCTGCCTTCTTGGAACTCTCGGCTGCAACAGGCTCAGCTTTTTCTTCAACTAGCGGTTCTTCGGCAACCGGGGTTTCAGTGGCAACCGGGGTTTCCGCGGCAATAGGCGCCGCTTTTTCTTCAGCTGGCGGTTCTTCGGCAACCGGCGTTTCGGCGGCAACCGGAGTTTCGGCGGCAACCGGCGTTTCAGCGGCAACCGGCGTTTCAGCGGCAACCGGATCAAGAATTGTTTCTACAGGCGCTTCTGCCATTGCACCAAGGTCTGCACCGCTTGAACCCTGCTGACGTTGAATACCATCAAGTGCCGCCTTTGCGACCAGATCGCAATAGAGCGCAATGGCACGTGCTGCATCATCATTTCCAGGAACAGGAAAATCTACAAAATCCGGATCACAGTTTGAATCGAGCACCGCAGCAAT
Source organism: Aurantimonadaceae bacterium (assembly GCA_003232595.1). Lineage (GTDB taxonomy): Bacteria > Pseudomonadota > Alphaproteobacteria > Rhizobiales > Rhizobiaceae > SZUA-100. Next base: position 603 of record QIIJ01000149.1, read on the forward strand.
GGGAATTTTCAGCCGCCGGGCTTCCTGAATGGCGATCATTTCCTTGTTGGTGTCAATCACGAAGATTAAATCAGGCTTACCGCCCATATCCTTGATACCGCCCAGGGCGCGTTCAAGTTTATCACGCTCACGGGTAAGGTTAAGCAGTTCCTTTTTCGTAAAACCTGATGCTCCCTCACTCAGCATTTCCTCCAGCTTGCGCAGGCGCTTGATCGAATTGGAAATAGTCTTCCAGTTCGTCAACATGCCACCAAGCCAGCGGGCATTAACATAATATTGCGCCGAACGCTTTGCAGCATCCGCAATAATGTCTGAGGCCTGACGTTTGGTGCCCACAAAGAGCACTCGCCCGCCGCTTGCAACCGTATCGCTGACCTGCTGCAATGCCCGATGCAACAACGGTACGGTCTGCGACAAGTCAAGAATGTGGATGTTGTTTCTTTTGCCGAAAATGTATGATTGCATTTTCGGGTTCCAGCGGTGGGTCTGATGTCCAAAATGAACACCGGCTTCCAAAAGCTGGCGCATGCTGAAGTCTGGCAAAGCCATGGCTTGCGTTTCCTTATATCGGTTAAACCTTGCGCGAAAAATGAATGCCGACTGTATGCAGACATCACCGATAGTGCCCATCAATGCCATGTCAAATTGACCAGAGGCTGGGGATGGACACGCTTCCGCGTGTGTGATGGCTGGGCAAATACAGCAAGAACCGGCAGATTGCAAGCGCGAATTACTGCCTCGTCCCGGAGCTGAATATTGGGGAGAATTGGCTATATCTGAGTTTGGATATCAGACTGTATCACGTTTACAGGAAACCAGTCAGACCGAGAAGAGCAGCCCGGCGTAAATATGCCGCCCCCGCGGAGGCCAGGGCGAAGCCCCAAATGGCCGTGAGCGAAAGAAAATGGAGAGTTCCCATCAAAAGATGAATTTCTCAAGCGCCTTGCCAGCGAAAGAATATTCTAATCGGCAAACCCATTTTCCTGAAAATTCGATAATCTGAATTCAACACATGCAATCCACTATACAAGTTCGACATCGACCACACCGGGAATAGCCTTCATCGCGCTTGCCAGCGGCGGCGAGATTGCTTTTTTGCCGGCAAGTCTTACTTCGATTTCCCGCTCGCCATTTTCCTCCATGATCACAATACTGACATCCCCTTCACCGCGTTTGGTCAAATGGGCCGCAATATGAGAAACAGGTGTTTCATCGCGCACAAATATCCGAAGGCTTTTCTGCAATCTGCCGGCCTCCTCATCAAGGTTGGACACAGTCTGGATTCGCGCAGAAACGCCTTCCGGTCTGTGATCTGCTGATACAAGCAGGATAACCGAATTCCCCACTTCCAGCAGATCGCGGTATCTTGAAAGAGTTTCGGAAAAAGCCACAGTCTCATACTGGCCGGAAGAGTCGGACAACTGGATGATGCCCATTCGATTGCCGCTGCGGGTTTTGCGCTCTTGTTTTTGCGTCACAGTACCGGCAAGCCGACCTGCTGTTGCCCCGTTTTTTACGGCACGTTCAAAATCCTGCCAGTTTTGCACCCGCATTTTTTCAAGCAACTCGCCATACTCATCCAGCGGATGGGCACTGAAATAGAACCCGATAGACTGAAACTCCCGATGCAGCTTTTCGGAGGGTAGCCAGGTTTCTGCAAGCGGCAGCAAGATATTTTCCGCCGTCGCATCGCTGCCAAACATATCGCTCATGCCAAGTGCCACATTTTCCGCGGTTCTGGCGGCATGTCCAACAAGACGGGCAATGCCCGCAATCATCTGTTCGCGGGTGGCACCAAAGGTATCAAATGCACCGGCGGTAATCAGGTTTTCCAGGGTCCGCTTGTTGAGTTGCTTCGGATCAATCCGTGAGAAGAAATCTGTAAGGCTGGCATAGGGCCCACCCTGTTCACGAATATCAACAATGTGTTGTACCGCCTGTGTTCCGACACCTTTTATTGCTGCCAGCGAATAAAACACCTTGTCTTCCTTTACCGCAAACGGTCTGGAGGAAGTTTGCACAGACGGTGCCACCACTTCAATTTCGCTTCGTTTGGCCTCACGATAAAAATCACTCAATTTGTCAGTATTTCCCATATCAAGGGTCATGGAAGCGGCTAGAAACTCGGTCGGAAAATTCGCTTTCAGCCATGCGGTATGATAGGAAACCATTGCATAGGCAGCAGCATGTCCCTTAGGAAAACCATAGTCTGCAAATTTTGCCAGAAGATCGAATATCTCCTCGGCCCGGCTCTTTTTCACATCACGTTCAACCGCGCCATCAACAAATCGTTTGCGTTGCGCATCCATTTCCGAGCGGATTTTTTTACCCATGGCGCGCCGCAACAGATCAGCTTCACCGGCTGAATAACCGGAAAGCACCTGTGCAATCTGCATCACCTGTTCCTGATAAACGATGACCCCTTGAGTATCGGCAACCAGATGATCAATCATCGGGTGAATTGATTCAATATCTTCTTCACCATTTTTTCGAGCATTATATGTCGGGATATTGTCCATCGGGCCCGGTCGGTACAGCGCCACAAGCGCAATAATATCATCAAACCTATCAGGCTTCATGCCCAACAGGGCCTTGCGCATGCCCTGGCTTTCCAGCTGAAAAACGCCAACCGTTTCCCCGCGTTGCAGCATCTGATAGGTTTTTTCGTCATCAAGCGGAATGGTGCTGAAATCAATTTCAACGCCTTTTTGGGCAATCAGTTTTCGCGCAGTTTCAAGCACCGTCAAAGTCTTCAGGCCAAGAAAATCAAACTTGACCAGCCCGGCCTGCTCCACCCATTTCATGTTGTACTGGGTAACAGGCATGCTGGAGCGCGGGTCGCGGTAGAGCGGCACCAGCATATCAAGCGGTCGGTCACCAATGACAATACCTGCCGCATGGGTTGATGCGTGGCGAAAAAGGCCCTCAAGTTTGAGAGCAATCGTCAGCAGTTTATCAACAATCGGTTCGTCCCTGCGGGCTTCCCGCAGGCCTGCTTCACTCTCAATTGCCTCTGCCAGCGATGTCGGTTTGGCAGGGTTGTTCGGCACCATTTTGCACAGTCGATCGACCTGACCATAGGGCATTTGAAGCACCCGCCCCACGTCGCGCAATACCGCGCGCGCCTGCAGCGATCCGAAGGTGATGATCTGGGCTACCTGATCACGGCCGTATTTTTCCTGCACGTAGCGAATGACCTCTTCACGCCGGTCCTGACAGAAATCAATGTCAAAGTCCGGCATTGATACACGCTCAGGATTCAGAAACCGCTCAAACAGCAGCGAAAACCGCATCGGATCAAGGTCGGTGATAGTCAAAGACCACGCAACGAGCGAGCCTGCACCGGACCCGCGTCCTGGTCCAACCGGAATTTTTTGCTCTTTTGACCACTTGATAAAATCCGCCACTATCAGAAAATAACCGGGAAAGCCCATGCTTTCGATAACACCCAGCTCATATTTGAGCCGCTCGTCGTAGTCCTTGCGACTATAGCCCTCTGAAAGTCCAAAAGCCTCAAGGCGGCCATTGAGCCCGGCCTCTGACTGTTTTTTCAGTTCTTCAAATTCGGCCTTCAGAGCAGCCTCGGGATTGCCCGGATCTGTACCCGTATAGGATGGCAAAATCGGCTCACAGGTTTCAACCCGACAGGAGCAGCGTTTGGCAATTTCAATTGTATTGTCAATGGCCTCCGGCAGGTCTTCAAACAGGGCCAGCATCTCTGCCTGGGATTTGAAATAGTGGTCCGGCGGCAAGCGCCTTCTGTCATCTTCAATGATGGCACGGCCATCAGCAATGCAAATCAGTGCATCGTGGGCTTCATAGTCGTCAGCTTTTGCATAAAACGGCTGGTTTGTCGCAACCAGCGGAATCTCCTGCTCATAGGCCAATGAAACAAGAATATCCTCAAGGCCAGGATCATCGCCGGCATGGCGCTGCAATTCAACATAAAGCCGATCACCAAAGGCTGATTTAAGGCCTTTAAGATGGGATGCGGCCCGGTCCTTATGTCCATCAGCTATAGCGCAATTTACTGGCCCCGTTGGACCGCCGGTCAATAGAATAATGCCTTTTGAAAAGGAGAACAGGGTGTCAACGGAAATATGCGCCCTTTCACCGGGATCATTGTCGAGATAGGCACTTGATGCCAGTTTGGTAAGGTTGCGTATGCCGGTTGGATCCGCCGCCAGAAGAACAATTGACGGATAGCCGGCAATTGCCTCTTTTGCAGCACCTGGCCGAGGTATATCATCACCATCACCGCAGTCGCCAAAATCCACTTCCAGCGAACAACCGACAATTGGCTGAATGCCTTCGGGCACTGCTTTTTGGGAAAACTCAAGTGCAGCAAACAAATTGTTGCTGTCGGTAACCGCCAGCGCAGGCTGATTGTCAGCAACCGCAAGGCCGATCAGCCTGGCAAGCGGCAACGCGCCCTCAAGCAGAGAATAGGCCGAATGGGTTCGCAAGTGAACAAAACGTGCCTTGCTGCCAAAGTCACCGCCCAAAGGCGTACCACCATCGCCTGATGGCCCATCCCCGGGCACATCCCCCTGACTAACATTACCCCCTCGGGCAACATTACCCACTCGGGCAAAATTGTCACCTGATCGCATCATCTCCTGTTTCAGTCGTTCGCTCACGCAAAATCTCCCGGTTAGAGCAACTGTGCGACCGGGTCGAATTAATGTCCATCACAACAATAAACTACCCACAGAAAGCGGAAAATAAACCGCAAAACCTTGCTCAGCCAAGAGTACGAAGGATATCGGCCCAGGCAACCATGGCTACCAAAAACAATGCCATTGTTACAAAAGACGCCAGATCACGGGCAAAAATCGTCATAATACTCTCCATTACTATGTATCCTGTATATTCATGTTTTGTTCTTTATATGTTCTATCTTATCGAGTCAACAGGCATTTTAAAATTTGTCTATCGGCATTGTTTACCGGCAAAAACTCTTTAGATAGATCGCACATGCACCCTTGCCCTATCAAACCGAACCATCAACCTTTTGCAGGCCGGAAATGAGCTCCACAGAAATCCCTGTCAACCAGGCAGTTGCCAATTGGAACACCCCGCTTGGCCTGCCCGACTTTACCAAATTCTGTGATGATGATCTGGAATCGGCGCTGGATGCAGCCCTTCCCCGTCACTTGGAGGAAGTCGCCGAAATAGCCGAATGCCCCGATGCGCCAACATTTGAAAACACCATTATTGCGCTCGAACTTTCCGGCAATTTGCTGGATCGTGCCGGGTGCATTTTCTGGAACCTCACAGGATCTCATACAAACGATTTTCTCCAGGCGCTTGAACGCAAGATGGCGCCTTTGATGGCCCGGCACCAGTCTGCAATTTCAATGAACAATAAACTTTTTGCGCGTGTCGACAGGCTTTATCAGGCTCGCAAAACACTGGGACTCAATAAGGAAGCCTCACGAGTTCTTGAAAAAACCTGGAAAGGGTTCGTCCGCTCCGGTGCCAAACTTTCTGCTGAAGATCAAAAAAACCTGGCCAAAGTCAACCAGCGGCTGGCTGAGCTTGGCACCAGCTTTGCCCAGAATATGCTGCACGACGAAAACGACTATGCGCTGATACTTGACAGCGAGGACCACCTTGCCGGCCTGCCCGATTTTCTGGTGGCAAGCATGGCCGCCGCTGCCGGGGAACGCGGGGAAAAAGGCAGGCACGCGGTAACGCTTTCACGTTCCATTATTGAGCCGTTTTTGACATTTTCTGAAAAGCGAGAGTTGCGCGAGACTGCGTTTAACGCCTGGATTTCCCGTGGCGCCCACGATGGCAACCATGACAACCGCCCCCTGATTGCCGAAATCGTCCTTCTGCGGGCAAAGAAGGCCGCAATTCTGGGATTTGAAACATTTGCCGACTACAAACTTGACGACACCATGGCCAAAACGCCGGAAAACGTCATGCAATTGCTTGAGTTGGTTTGGCAAAAAGCGCTCGCCCGTTCCAATGAGGAAGAAGCAGAACTTGCCGCCCTTGTTGCCGGTGAAGGCAAAAATCATGACGTGGCCCCCTGGGACTGGCGTTATTACAGCGAAAAAGCACGGGCCAGTAAATTTGACCTCGATCAGAATATCCTGAAGCCCTATCTGCAGCTCGATAACATTATTCAGGCGGCATTTGATACGGCAACGAGGTTGTTCGGCATTCATTTCAAAGAGCATGAGGATATTGCCACCTATCACCCCGATATACGCGTTTTCGAGGTACTCGATGCCAACAACGAGCGCATTGCAATTTTCCTGGGCGATTATTTTGCCCGGTCCTCAAAACGTTCAGGCGCATGGATGAGCGGCCTGGAATGCCAGCACAAGCTTAACTGCGGAGCGACGCCGATCATCATCAATACTATGAATTTTGCGCGCCCGCCGCAAGGCGACCCCTGTCTTCTCAGCATGGATGATGCGCGCACACTGTTTCATGAATTCGGCCATGCCCTGCACGGGATGTTGTCAAATGTGACCTATCCGTCTGTTTCCGGCACATCGGTTTCGCGGGATTTTGTCGAACTACCCTCCCAGCTCTATGAGCACTGGCTGACCGTACCGGAAACGCTGGCCAGGTATGCAATTCACTACAAAACAGGTAAGCCTATCCCGCAGGAACTGGTCGACAAGGTATTGTCGGCCCAGACTTTTAATTCAGGCTTTGCCACGGTGGAATTCACCTCATCTGCGCTGGTTGATATGGCCTTTCATGCCCTGAATGAGGAAAAAGCCGAAGCAATTGACGCCATGGCGTTTCAAAACGATCTGCTGGAAAAGCTGAAACTGCCAAAATCCATCGTCATGCGCCATGCCTCACCACATTTTGCCCATGTGTTTTCGGGCGATGGATATTCAGCCGGATATTATTCCTATATGTGGTCAGAAGTTCTTGACGCGGACGCGTTTCGCGCCTTTGAGGAGGTCAACAACCCCTTTGACAGTGTAATCGCGGCAAAGCTGAAGAAAGAGATATATTCCTCAGGCGGATCGATGGATCCGGAAGACGCCTATATTGCATTTCGCGGCAAATTACCTTCACCGGAGGCAATGCTGGAAAAGAAAGGGTTTTAGCAAGACGACGGGCGTTAATCAGGGCACCAGCCTTTTTGCCGACTGCCAGCCTTCTTGCCGACTGAATGAATACTGAAAGAAATCAAGACAACAATAGCAAGGGCACCGGTTATCAGGGCTCTGACAGAAAACATGATAATGACTTCCCGGTACCGGACACATCTTACTGCAGCACATACTGGCCACCTGTCGCCGAACTACAGCCTGCAATTGATAATTCTGAGCACTCAATTAATTGCGGTGCCGTTTGAAGGCATATTCTGTAATGTGTCGGTAGATCATACCGGGCCGCAGGATAATATCGGGAAATTCTGGCTGGTTGGGTGCATCGGGCCAGTGTTGGGTTTCAAGGCAGAGACCAGCATTGGCACCAAACCGCCGCCCGTCGATACCTCTTACCGGCACGTCAATTTTTGCCCCGTCATAGAGTTGCAAACCTGGTTCAGTTGTCGATAGAGACATCCAAATCCCCGACCCCGGCGCCTTGAGCAGCGCAACATTGCGCAACGGAAAAGGGCCTTCTGACAGGCAATAATTATGATCATACCGCATTGACCCGTCAGCCAGCCCTTTTGAAACAACACGCAAATCCTGAAAATCAAAAACCGTGTCTTCCACAGGTAACAGTTTTCCCGTCGGTATCAACTGCTCGCTGATTTCAGTGATTTGCGACGCCGCAATCTTCAACTCATGCATCAGAATATTGCCCTCCCCCTCAAGATTAAAATAGCTGTGGGGGGCCAGATTGCACGGTGTCGGCGCATCGGTGGTGGCCGTCAGTTCGATGCGCAAAACAGCATCATGCATAATCCGGTAGCTGCAAACCGCGTTCAGGTTTCCGGGAAATCCCATATCACCATCGGGAGAATTGAGCTCAAGGGTCACAAAATCGCTGGCAACATCAGCAATTGACCAGTTTGTCACACCAAATCCTGCTGCCCCGCCATGCAGGCTGTGGACACCATCAATATTGGGGTCAACATCATAAGGTGTGTCATCAATGGCAAAACGCCCGAATGACAAACGATTTGCCACCCTTCCGGCAACCGCGCCAAAATGCGGCGAATAGTCAAGATAGTGGTCGAGCGTTTCAAGCCCCAGAACCAGCGACTTGTCAAATCCTTCAAGCCGCAATTCCTGTAGAACAGCGCCAATGGTCAGGACAGACGCGGACAGTTCACCGGAAGCAATTCTGATTTGAGAAACGGGCTCCCCCGATTTAAGATCGCCAAACCGGGAGATATTGCCACCCATTACAAAGCTCGGGCTAAAGCCCCAACCCGCCGATACAGACATATTTTGTATCGAGATATTCGTGAATGCCCTCCGCCCCGCCTTCGGAGCCAAGCCCGGATTCCTTGTGCCCGCCAAACGGCGCTTCCGGTGTGGTGATTACTCCCTCGTTGACCCCGACAAGACCATAATTCAACCCTTCCATCACCCTGTATGCGCGGCCAAGGTCCTGGGTATAGAAATAGCTGGCAAGACCAAATTCAGTATCATTGGCCAGGCGTATGGCGTCTTCTTCTTTTGTAAACTTGTAGATCGGCGCGACGGGCCCGAATATTTCTTCCTTGGAAAAGCGCATGCGCGGCTTGGCATCGGATATCACGGTTGGCTCATAAAAATTGCCACCAAGACTGTGGCGCTTGCCGCCGGTGACGATTGTACCACCGCGCTTGACCGCATCAGCCACCAGTTCCTCGACTTTTTCAACTGAGGCCTCATCAATCAGCGGTCCCTGATCATTATTACCTTCAAGCGATGGTCCTACCCGCAGTTTTGCAGCTGCTGCCGCAAACTTTTCCACAAATTGTTTGTAAACACGCGACTGCACATAAAACCTGTTGGTGCAGACACAGGTTTGGCCGGAGTTGCGGTATTTGGCGGCAATAGCCCCTTCAACAGCCCGGTCAATATCCGCATCATTAAACACAATAAACGGTGCGTTGCCGCCGAGTTCCATCGAGACTTTCTTAACGGTAGAAGCACATTGACGAATGAGGATTTTACCAACCTCGGTGGAGCCGGTAAACGTAACCTTCTTGACCGCCGGGTTTTTGGTGATTTCCCCGCCGATTTCAGAGGCTTTGCCGGTGACGATATTAATCACACCCGGTGGCAGGCCCGCCTCCTCGGCAATTGCACCCCATGCAAGGGCCGAATAGGGAGTTTGGGACGCAGGTTTAACCACGCTGGTGCATCCTGCAGCAATCGCCGGCCCGATTTTGCGGGCAAGCATGGAAGACGGAAAATTCCACGGTGTGATTGCCGCAATCACACCAACAGGTTCTTTCGTGACCATCATGCGCCGGTCAGCCCACGGTGAAGGCACAACATTGCCATAAACCCGCCGCGCTTCTTCCGCAAACCACAGGATATAGCTCGCGCCAATGGTAATCTCGCCCCTGGCTTCAACCAGCGGTTTGCCTTGCTCCATTGTCAATAATTCAGCCAGCGGATCAACATTGTCCATCATGATTTCGTACATGCGTCGCAGCATATTGGCCCGCTCGTTGGCTGTAGTATTCTTGAAGCTGTCAAAAGCTGCATCAGCTGCCGCAATGGCCCGCTTTGTCTCTGCCTTGCCGCTGGAAGGAACGGTGCCAATCTCCAATCCGTTTGCCGGATTGGTGACTTTTATTACATCGCCGCTGTCAGCCTTGATCCATTCGCCTCCAACCAGATTGGCCTGTTTCATATAATGTTTGGTTTTGGCAAGCATGATGCGATCTCCATGGTGACGAATTGACTTTAAGCAGATTTATCCAGCTAAAACCTGATTGCGGTTTATTTCAATCAAAATCGCAACTCCAATTGATATTTTCAGGAATCTTTTACAGAAATCACATTGCATGAAAATCGTTTCATGCAAACCTTGTTAATTAAGCGCGCAATCCTGATCGATTGAACATAACTCGGCACCTGATTTAAATTTCGCCCAGGCCTGCTCCCCAACCAACCACAATCTGCAAAGCGTAAATATCCGAAATTAACCTGGATAGAGATGATTCGTTCCGGATTTCTATCGGTCTGGATGGCATCCGGACAGGCTGCCTGACAGCAAACCCTCTGTACAAACGGTTAACCATGGGCCGAAAAACCACCGGATTGATCTTGAAAATGTCCAATTCCTGTTAAATGTGGCCACAGCAATCCCAACGTGCGAAATTCTCGAAGATAGGACTTTCCTTTTGGTTCAGTTTTTTCTAGGTTCGCGCAAATTTCCAGTAGACGAGGTTCCACGTGTCATCCACATTTGACAAAGTTGCAGACATTATCGCCGATACCAGCGAAATCCCGCGCGAAGACATCACATC
>QIIJ01000382.1 GCA_003232595.1 Aurantimonadaceae bacterium
CCTGATGGATAAACCTTGCATCATCGCCAACAATTTCAGCCAGATGGGTCAAAAATGCGATCACATCATGTTTGGTTTCGCGTTCAATCTCATCAATCCGCGCCACATCGAATGTGGCGTTACCCGCTTTCTCCCAAATCGTTTCTGCAGCCTCTTTGGGAATGACACCAAGTTCGCCAAGCGCATCACACGCATGAGCTTCAATTTCAAACCAGATGCGAAACTTGCTTTCAGGAGACCAGATTGCCACCATTTCCGGACGTGAATACCGCGAAATCATTTCAGTGTACCTTTGCTTGATCTGGAATCATATTCAACCTGCATGAGGACGTAAACCGAATGAGTGCTATTCACAACAAGGTCGTGTTAATCATCGGTGGATGGTGCCAATTTGACGAACAGCCAGGCCACCAGCAACAGGCCGGCAGGCCCGAATGGCAACAGTGTTCTCAGGCCCTGGACGGCAAACAGATAGAACGCCGAGGCGGTGGTAAAGGCAAACTGGAAGAACCAGGTGATTGTAAACTCGATTGAATGCCACTGGGCGTAATATTGCCGGTACTGCAAGGCAAAGAGACCCGCAATTAGCCCTATTGTCGAAACAAGTATTACAACAAAACCTACAGTAAATCGTTTTGGTGGTATTCGGCGAGCCGCAAAGAGGATTGAACAAAACCATCCGACAGTTCCGCCGGCAAATGCGCCTGTAAATACCAGCAATGCGAAACGGCCAATGGACATCAAATCCTGCCAGCCGAGGAAATAAAGGCTTACAAATGAATGAGCTGCCAGAAACAGGGCCCACAGGAAACCAAAAACAATTGCCTGCTGCCAATGGGTGAATGCCAGTCGCAAATTGGAGTGGTCGTGCCGCACGGAAACAGATCGGGTGATGGGGTTACGGGCCAAATTTTTCAAACCATGTGGGATGTGAATCATTGTTTGCAGGCCGGGCTGCAAAAACACCACGTGCAATGGCCCTGGCCAGGGTACTGGCTGCAATTGCGCCAAGGTCAATCAAGTCATCAAGCGTTACAGGCTTGCCTGATTGACCGGTTGCGATTGCAAATACCAGGTCGCCATCCATTGGTGTGTGGCAGGGCCAGATTGCGCGCGCCAGACCGTCATGGGCTGATATTGCAAGCCGTTTGGCCTGGGATTTGGTTAGTTCTGCATCTGTTGCAACAATTGCAATTGTAGTATTGGTGCCTACAGACTGTGAGTTTCGATGTTTTATGCACAATTCACGGGCACTTTCCGGCATTGGGGTGGGGAAACCATAACCGCCAAACTCGCCGTTCAACTCAAATGGCGCGGCCCAAAAATGCTTGCTGTCACCAACAAGAGTTGAACCAAGTGCATTGACGGCAACCAGCGCTCCAACAGTAATTTTCTCACCACTGGTGAAACAGAGTTCAGTGGAGGCGGAGCCCAGCCCGCCTTTGCAATTGGCAGTCGTTGCTCCGGTTCCTGCACCTGCAGATCCAAGGTCGAAATCAGCAGCAGCATTGCCAACAGCATCAAACCCCAGTTCCCGGTAGGGTGCATAGCGCCCCCACTGTTTATTGCCGCCGTTTTGTAGATCAAACAGAATTGCCGAGGGAACAATGGGTATGCGGTTCAGCCCGACCTGATATCCCCGGCCTAATTCCCGCAATGCTGCCTGCACGCCTGAAGCTGTATCCAGTCCAAATGCGGATCCCCCGGAAAGTACCAGAGCATCAACTGATTCCACCAGGTTTTCCGGAGAAAGCAATTCTGTATCTCGTGTGCCTGGGCCACCTCCCATAACATGGAGGGATGCAACCACTGGCTGGTCGCAGATCAACACTGTTGCCCCGGTTTTGGCCTCGTCATCTGATGTGTTTCCAACCCTTAGGCCGGCAATATCTGTGATGAGATTTCCTCGGCCCATGGTGATACTACTCATGGGTCAGGAACCGCCCAGCGGCATCATTTTTTGATCTTTCCAGACATGCAGACTGTAGGATAAGGCGTCTGCGCGTCCGTTTTGGTCAAATGAAACCTGGCCCATGATTGTACTATATTCCTGACCTTCAAGCATCAGGTTGTTGTTAGATATAGCCAAAGCCGCAATTTGATACAGGGCATATCCCGGTATCACGGCACCATCAGCAGAAAGCCCCTGTTGTTTAAGGTTTACAACGAAATTTTTTGCCGAAGCAAAATCGGCAGGCGGGCGTTGCATAATTGACAATATGCCCTCGGGAATACTTGGGGCGTCATCAACAAAGGGCAGCAGTGTGAGCGATTCACCACCGGCAACTTCGATATCCAGATTGATTTTGCGCGCGTCGCGGGCAATCTGCGCCACATCGCTGGCATCACCGCCCACGAACAGGGCTTCGATGTTGTTTTTTGCCAGGCGTCGCAACATGGCAATCTGGGTGGACTGGAGAGGACGAAAATTTGCCTGGGCGACAGGTCGCTGCCCGCTCAAATCAGCCAGGGTTTTAAACCGGTCTGCAATTCCGCGACCGTAAATCCCGCCATCATCGGCTATTGCATATGCTTTGCCCTGCCAGCGTTTTAACAAAATCCGGCTGATTGCATCAGCTTCCGCATTCACATTGCCGGCAAGTGTGTAGACCAGTCGGTCGTTGTTTTTTCGTTCAAAATCGAGCCTGGAGGCGCTGAGAAACGGTACAATGACGGGAATTCCGGCAGGGGATAATACCTCCAGCGCAGCAAAAAGGGCTTCACTGCAAAGAGGGCCAATGACAATCTTTGCCTGAACCCGTAATAATTGTTCCGCCGCACTTTTTGCCTCATCGGCATCGCATTTGCTGTCACGTATCTCAAAGATAATTTTTTCACCGTTGCCCGTTGCTTGAAGCTTGTCAGCGGCCAGTCGTGCGCCCAGTTCCAGTTGTTTGCCAAGCACTGCATTTTTCCCGGATAGTGGTGCCAACAGGCCTATGACCTGCTCAGCCGTAGCCGTGCCCTGAAAAAGCGCTGCAGCCACAGCAAAAGCCGGTAAAATCCGGCGCATGCAATTGAGCACAGTGAATCGATTGAACTTCATGGGCCAACCATACAACATATAATTCCACTGATAAGGTTCAAAGTATCATTATTCTCAATCGGGCCAACGTTAATTATATTGCCAAAGGGTTGCGCTATCGGTGAAATGCAGCTTTACAAGACGGGACCACATCGTCAAAATTAATTCAGAGCCGCACCTCAACCAAAGTGCGGTCATTCATGGGAGAAAAATAATGGTCAAAAAGATAAAATATGTGCTTGCAGCAGGCGTTGCACTGGGAAGCCTTGCCTTGCCATTCAATGCTATGGCGCAGGAAATCAAGATCGGTTTCCTCGGTGGTTTCACCGGGCCGATTGAATCGCTGATGCCGCCGATTGCCAATGGTGCAAAACTTGCAATTTCCCAAGTCAATGCTGCCGGCGGTGTTCTTGGTGGTAAAACAATTGAAGTTGTTACAGCTGACACAACCTGTGTAGATGCAACCAAAGCATCTGATGCCGCTGACCGTTTGGTCAATGTGGAAAAGGTTGTGGCAATTGTCGGTGCTCAATGTTCGGGTTCGACAATCGCTTCGGCTAATAACGTTGCTGTACCAGCAGGTGTTGCAATGATTTCACCGGCATCCACATCGCCGGCAATTTCATCGCTTGATGACAAGGATCTGGTGTTCCGCACCGCTCCCTCGGATGCGTTTCAGGGTGAAGTGCTTTCCCGTCTGATCCAGTCCAAGGGGATCAAGTCAGTAGCGCTCACTTATGTAAACAACGACTACGGCAAGGGATTTTCCGCGGCATTTGCCAAGGCCTTTGAGGCCAGCGGTGGCAAAGTTACCGCCAATGAAGCCCACGAGGACGGAAAGGCAGACTACCGCGCCGAAATTGGTTCTCTGGCCTCCGCCGGAGGTGATGCTCTGGTAATTTTGGCCTATGGTGATGGTTCCGGCCAGACTATTACGCGTCAGGTGCTGGAATCCGGCGATTTTGACAAGTTCTTCGGTGGTGATGGCATGATTTCGAGTGCCTTTGTTAAATCCATGGGCGGCGCTCTTGATGGCAAGTTCACTGTTACCAGTCCCGGTGCTGCCGGCGGTGCGGCAACTGATATGTTTAATACGGCAGCAGATGCGGCAGGTGTCAATCGGGAATCACCGTTTGTTGGCAACTCCTACGATGCAGCATTCATCCTGGCGCTGGCCATCGAACAGGCCGGCAGTATGGACCGCAGCGCAATTGCCAAGGCAGTTCGTGATGTGGCCTCTGCGCCGGGTGAAGTGATTAAGCCCGGAGAGTGGGAAAAAGCAGTGGCAGCGATTAAAGCAGGCAAGGGTGTCAACTATGAAGGGGCCGTTGGTTCCCATGAGTTTGATGCTGCCGGTGATGTTGCTGGAACCTATGATGAAGCCATGGTTGACAATGGCGCCGTCAAAATTGTTGGGCCGCTTGAATAGAACATTGTTTTGCTGACAGCGTAAAACCCGGGCACGTGTGTCCGGGTTTTTTTTGTCAATTTAGCGAATATTCGAACCTTGCGGGAACCACTAATCTGGAGGGATAATTTCATGCCAAATTTTGTTAATCCTGAACCTGCCCATTTCGGCCAGTTGAAATTGCTGCCAATGGACCAGTCGGTGCAAATGCTCAATCTGGTAAAACTGCGGGATCGCGCAGACTATGAGGATGGTGCAGACACCACGGGCAGAAAGGCTTACGACGAATATGGCCGGTTAAGTGCGCCGGTCTTCAATCGCGTTGGTGGGCGGATTATCTGGTCCGGGCAATTCGAGTTTATGGTCATAGGACCGAAAGATGAACATTGGGATATTGCATTTGTTGCTGAATACCCAACCGGGCAGGCATTTATGGATATGGTATTCGATCCGGAATACCAGGCGATTGTTTACCATCGCACTGCGGCGGTTGAAACATCCCGGCTGATACGTCTGCAGGCAAATGAAAGTGGTGCAGGATTTGGATAAGTGCTCTGATCTGATGATGTAACCAGTTAGACATCCAGTAATTCATCACTGGCAAACTCAGCGTTTTCCTGAATAAAACGGAAACGAGCCTCAGGTTTTGTACCCATCAACCGGTCCACAGTGTCTTTTGTAGCTTCGGTCTCGGCAATTTCCACCCGCAACATTGAACGTTTGGCCGGGTCCATGGTGGTCTCTTTCAACTGCGAAGGCATCATTTCTCCCAGACCCTTAAAGCGCCCAACATCGATTTTTTTGTTGCCCTTGAATTCAGATTCAAGCAATTCATCCTTGTGGGCATCATCTCGGGCATAGAGGGTTTTGCCCCCTTGCGAAATACGATAAAGCGGAGGGATTGCCAAATACAAATGCCCGTCATGAATGAGTTCAGGCATCTCTGAATGAAAAAAAGTTATCAGCAACGAAGCGATATGGGCACCGTCAACATCGGCATCTGTCATGATGATAACCCGGTCATAACGCAAATCCTGGTCACGATATTTGCTGCGCGTTCCACAGCCCAATGCCTGAATGAGATCAGCAATCTGCTGGCTTTGGGCCATCTTGTCCCGGCTGGCACTGGCAACATTCAAAATTTTGCCGCGTAAGGGCAGGATTGCCTGATTCTTGCGGTTGCGGGCCTGTTTGGCGGAGCCACCGGCAGAATCGCCCTCAACAATAAATATCTCGGTTCCGCCAGCTGCTGACTGGGAACAATCGGCAAGTTTGCCAGGCAAACGCAGCTTGCGTGATGCGCTCTTGCGGTTGATTTCCTTTTCTTTGCGTCGTCGCATGCGCTCTTCAGCACGATCAATGACCCAGTCGAGAAGTTTGTCGGCTTCCTGCGGCGAGGCTGCCAGCCAGTGGTCAAAGGGGTCACGAATTGCATTTTCAACAATGCGCTGCGCCTCAACTGTTGCCAGACGATCCTTGGTCTGACCAACAAATTCCGGTTCGCGGATAAACACCGAAAGCATCGCCGCGGCCGAAGTCATTACATCATCAGTTGAAATAACAGAAGCTCTTTTGTTACCAATGAGTTCTGCGTATGATTTCAGGCTTCGCGTTAACGCCAATCGCAACCCTGCCTCATGGGTGCCACCTTCCGCTGTCGGGATTGTATTGCAGTATGAATGTACAAAACCGTCATCGCCGTGCCATGCGACGGCCCATTCAAGTGAGCCATGGCCGCCGGTTTTTTCAGTTTTGCCAAAGAATGGCTCGCGCGTGACCTGGTGTTGCTTACCCAGCGATGCTTCCAGATAATCGCGAAGACCGCCTGGAAAGTGGAAGGTGGCCTTTTCCGGCGTGTCATCCTTTTCACCGATCATTGTAGCGGCGCAGGACCAGCGAATTTCCACGCCGCCATAAAGATAGGCCTTTGAACGCGCCATTTTGAACAGACGGGAGGGTTCAAACCGTGCATTCCTGCCAAAAATATCGGCATCGGGGTGGAACCTGATCCTGGTACCGCGGCGGTTATGCACTTCACCGAGTGACTCAAGTTTGCTGGTGGGAATGCCACGTGAAAATACCTGTCGGAACAACTGCCGGTTTCGCGCGACTTCAACAGTCAGGTCATCCGACAGCGCGTTAACTACAGAGACGCCGACGCCGTGCAGGCCGCCGGATGTTTCATAGACATTACTGTCAAATTTGCCGCCCGCATGAAGCGTGGTCATGATGACTTCCAGTGCAGACTTATCCCTGAATTTCGGGTGTGGATCAACAGGAATTCCGCGGCCATTATCGGTAACGGACAAATAGCCCTCTTCGTCCAGTTCAACTTCGATCCAACTGGCATGGCCGGCCACTGCCTCATCCATTGAATTGTCGATCACCTCGGCAAACAGGTGATGCATCGCCTTAAGATCGGTACCGCCAATATACATGCCGGGACGGCGGCGAACTGGTTCAAGCCCTTCAAGTACCTCAATATCAGAGGCGCTATAGTCACTGTCGCCAGCAGAATTTGCCGTCTGTTTGCGGGTCTTTCGGCCGGTTGTTTTTGGCACAGCACTGTTTGAAGGCTCCGGCGGTGTGCTACCTGCGGCCGGAGGCTGTTTTTCAGTCATTGAAAACAGATCGTTGGTATTGTCCATTCAGGTGCGCATCCTTTTAACCGGCGAATCACTTCATTATAGAGTGTTGAGGCGAAAGCCGGAAACTGGAAAACAGGACTTGTATTTCAAAATGTTCATGCTATGTTCTATCGAGTGTTTGATTTTTTGTAAAGGAGAAATATGGCGGAAATTGATAATTGCAATTTGAGTAACAGTCTTGCTATTTTCCGACCTGAACTGATGTTGTCCCGTTAATGTGGAGTGTGCTGTTTGGCCTGTAATATATGTAGCGGCAGGCGGTTCAGTGCCTGGCGAGGGCGTTCCGGCGAGCAATGTGACACATGCGGTGCACTTGCGCGGCATCGTATTGCTTTGGCGGTCTATCAACTGCATTTGTTTGAAAAGGGCGGGCGAGAAAAGCAATTGGGCAACATGAGGGTTCTGCATCTCGCACCGGAGCCGTCATTGCACCCGATATTATTACGAAAATTTGGGGCCGGATATGTTTGCGCCGATGCTTCGCCTGATCGATACCCCCACGCCGATTGCCTGAAATTGTATTTCCCGGGTGATTTTAAAATATTTCCAGACCGGTATTTTAGTGCGATCATACACAACCATGTGCTGGAACACATACCGGGCCATTACGGTGATCATCTGCTTGAATTTTCCCGATTGCTGAAACCTGGCGGTCGAATGATATTTACAGTCCCCGGGCCATATGCCAACCAAAAAACCATCGAGGGTGGCGAAAAGCTGGAAAGTGATGCAGCGCGGGAGGAAACTTTTCTGCAGGCGGATCATTTTAAATTGCTGGGTGCAGATTTTGTGGAATTTATCGACCAAATGCCGGGAGGGCGACGCATTGCCGATGGCATTACTGATGAATTACGGGCTCAATTAAATGTGCGCCCAAAAAAAGCTCCCTTTTTCATTTGGGAGAAAAGTATGGAGTAAATTGCCTTTCCCCGGCGATTGATTGGCGATAGATATTGAGAACTGATCGATCGGAGTTGTTTATGTCGCTTAAATTTCCTTTTACATCTCTGATTGAGTCCCTTCCGTCTACGGTACCTTTTGTTGGGCCGGAATTGCAGGAGCGGATAATCGGTGCGCCATATCGCGCCCGTATTGGTGCCAATGAAAATGTATTTGGTTCCTCGCCTAAAGCCCGGGAGGCAATGCGGCGGGAGCTTGATCATTGCTGGAAATATACCGACCCGGAATTTTTAAACCTCAAACAGGCAATTGCGGAACATCATAATATTCCGCAGGAAAACATCGTTATTGGCGAGGGAATTGACGGATTGCTGGGTGTTGCCTCTCGTTTGTTTATAGAGCCGGGCATTCCGGTTGCGACATCAAAAGGTGCCTATCCCACATTCAATTATCAAATCAGCGGTCTTGGCGGAAATCTTGTCACAACACCGTTTGTCAATGATCATGAATGTCCTGATGCTCTGTTGAAACTTGCAAGAGAAGAAAATGCCCGTGTTGTTTATCTTGCAAATCCCGATAATCCGATGGGCACCTGGTGGAGCGGGAGGGAACTGGATGTGATGATTGCCGCCCTGCCGGAACACTCGGTTTTATTCCTTGATGAGGCCTATGTGGAATTTGCGCCCGAAGGAACTTCTCCACCTATTGACCTTGAAAACCCTCAGGTGCTGCGGTTTCGAACCTTTTCAAAGGCCTACGGGTTGGCCGGCACACGCATCGGTTATGTGATTGGTCACAGGGAACTGATCAAGGCATTTGACAAAATCCGCAACCATTTCGGTTTGAATTCCTTTGCCATTGCCGGGGCGAATGCCGCCTTGCGGGATCAGGACTGGCTGGTGCGTGTAAAAAATGACGTTGCATTGGCAATACGTCGTATTAAAGATATTGCGATTGAAAACGGGCTCAAACCAATTCCAACAGCAACCAATTTTATCGCTCTCGATTGCGGGCGCGATGGTGGTTTTGCCCGCGCTGTTCTGGCTGAGCTTGGCAAACGGGCGGTGTTTGTCCGCATGCCATGGGTGGCCCCGCAAGACCGTTGTATCCGTGTCAGCGCCGGAAAAAAAGACGATCTTGATTTGTTCGAGAAAGCATTACCACTGGCGCTTTCAAGGGCTGAAAATTAACTCTGGCAACCAGGCGGCCGACCAAATCTGCCGGGTCAAATCTGTGTTGACCACCAAATTATCCGTTATGAAATGGGGTTTTCAGGTCGTATTATATGTTTGTCACATATCGCCACCGCGCCAGCGGTTATGCAGCCACAACCATTGGGCCGGATATTCGCGAACCCAATCTTCAACAATTGAATTGATCATTTGTGTGGATGCCGCCACATCAATTTCTCCTTTGTCGTTCCGCGGTAAAGTGATGGCCTTCTGCAATTCAATGCGAAAGCGGCCTTCGGGCAAACGAATACAGCGGGCCGGATAGATCGGACAATTGAATTGACGTGCCAGTTTTGGCAACAGGGGGTTGGCGCGGGCCTTGCGGCCAAAAAACTCAATCATTGGGCCGCGGGTGAAATGCTGGTCAATCAGCAGACCGACTGCACCGCCTTTTTCCATGACATCGGCCAGCGCCCAGGCAGCACCGGCCCTCGATGGCACCAGATGACCCATTGATGTACGGCGGGCCTTGAGGATTTTTTTGGCCAGAAATTTGTTATTGGGCGGACGAAACAGGGCTGTAACATTGAGGCCATAACTTGCTGCGCCAATCGGTAGCAGTTCCCAGTTACCAGTGTGGCCGGTGAAGATGATCACCGGGCCATCGGTTTCATTGATCTCGACAAAGTGCTCAACGCCGGAAAACTCCACCCGGCCATTTTCAGGGTTGTCGTGGTCATAATCAAATAACCGGTCAAGAAACACATATTCCGCCAGAGCCCTGCCAAAATTGCCCCACATAGCCCGAATGAGCGTATTAATCTCATCTGGCGATTTTTCCGGAAAGGCAAGGCTCATGTTACGACGGGCCAGTCTGGTGCGCGGCAACCACATTGCAAAACGCCAAAACAGCCGTTCCGCAAAGTCTGTGGAGCGTTCCGGCGGCAGTTTTTTAAGGTAGTGCAACAGCAGGCCAACCAGTTTGGCAATCACCCAGTCCTTGGCAGTCTTCAAATGAAGATAGGTTTTTTCCACCAGAGGATGGCGTTTCAACCGCACCGGACTAACCCATCCGCATAATGATTTTGCCAAAAACCTTGCGATTCTGCATGCGTTCCAGAGCAATCGCTATGTCGCCAAATTCGATCTCACGATCAATAACCGGCCGGACTTGCCCGCTGGCCATCTTGTGCATCGCATTTGCCATGTTTTCTTTTCTGCAACCAAAAGAGCCAAGCAGTTTCAACTGCCGCTGGAACAGCATCATGAGATTGGTTGTGGCCGAAACACCGCTTGTCGAGCCGCAGGTCACAAGCCTTCCGCCACGTTTCATGCAAAGCATCGAACCCTGCCAGGTATCTGCCCCCACATGCTCGAACACCACATCCACCCCGCGCTTGTTTGTAAGTTTGCGTGTTATGCCTTCAAACCGGTCTTCACG
>QIIJ01000009.1 GCA_003232595.1 Aurantimonadaceae bacterium
TGGCCGGATTTGTGGGATATCGGGATATAACAGGCTTTGATTGCGCCTGTCTCTTCGGCCAAAGCAAGCGATATGCCCACCAGTTCCGCCTGCATGGCATCAAGTGAATTGGTTTCGGTATCAAAGGCAATCGTGCCCGCTTTGTGGGCATCTTCAACCCAGCGATCGAGGTCTGCAATGGTGCGGATGCATTCATATGAATCAGTACTGATTTCTGCAGCCCTGGCAGCGGCAGCACGCGCCTCAGCCAGTTCCTGCGGGGTGAAATGGGCATCACCCGGTTGCTGATCCTGTGGTGTGGGGTTTGCATTATCGCCTGCATCAAGATCGGGGCCGCGCAGGGCCGCAAACCCGTCAACCTCAACAATGTCGGCCTCAATCTCATCAATGTCCGCTTCGGACACTTTGGCCACCCGTCTGGTCAGGGTATTGAGCTCCATTGCTTTGAGATAGGCAATCAGTTTCGGCCCGTTGACCGGTTCAAGTGAAAGGGCATCAAGCGGCACATCGAGCGGCACATTTTGCACAAGCTCCACCAGCCTGCGCGAAATTCGGGCCTGATCGGCAAACTCAATAAGGTTTTCGCGGCGTTTGTTCTGTTTGATCTCGCCAGCACGGGCAAGCAGGGTTTCAAGATCGCCAAATTCTTCGAGCAGAAGCGCTGCCGTCTTGGGGCCAATACCTGGAACTCCCGGCACATTGTCGGATGAATCTCCTGCCAGCGCCTGCAGATCAATCATTTTTTCCGGCCCGACGCCGAATTTCTCCACAACCTCACCGGGCCCGATGCGGCGGTCCTTCATCTGGTCGTACATGATCACCTGCGGACCGACGAGCTGCATCAGATCCTTATCGGAGGAAATGATTGTACAATCAGCCCCCAGTTCTGCGGCCTCTTTGGCATAGGTGGCGATCAGGTCATCGGCCTCAAAACCTTCCTTCTCGATACTTGGTACATTGAAGGCTTCGGTTGCTTTGCGGATCAGGCCGAATTGCGGGCGCAAATCTTCCGGCGGCGCTTCCCGGTTTGCCTTGTATTCGGGATAGATTTCCTTGCGGAAAGTCTTGGAGGAATGATCGAAAATCACTGCAAAATGGGTTGGTGTAACACCGACAGAAGTATCGCGCGCATCCTGCAACAGTTTCCACAGCATATTGCAGAACCCGGAGACAGCGCCAATCGGCAGGCCGTCAGACTTTCGGGTTAACGGCGGCAGGGCATGATAGGCACGGAAAATATACGCCGAACCGTCTACCAGAAACAGGTGATCGCCTTTTTTCATGTTCAATCATTTCATGTTTGGCTGATTTTAACAATCCAACGATGACGGAGGATATTTGTGATTGCAAGATGTCTGGCTCAAGCCCACAGTTCTTTGCAGAATTCACGCAGTTTCACAATCGGGTGTATTCACAACGATGTGTATCATTGGGCCTTGAATATTGCCGCAACTATTCCCAGATTATTTAGACGCCGGAATTGCTCCGGTCGCCAGGTTCTGGATGTCCCCCAACTGGGCCTGGCAATCAGGTGCCCACTCTCTCCTCGGGTACTTGAGAAGCGTAAAGGCTGCCGTGGATTTGCCCTCATTTTTCCACGGCAGCCGTTTTTGTCTGCAATTCAGATAGAGCATCACTGGCTGAGCAGGTATTGCTTATTCAGCCGGATGAAGAACAGGCCTGGCCGGTTTTTTAACGGGTTTTTCCGCGGTATAGGCCCATTTGGGACGCGTGAACAGGAACTTGCCAAAACCGGTAATCTGAACAAATTTCAACATGATAACCGGCACAACGACACTCGCCGTTGTGACAATTGCCGACATGGTGCCGATGTCCATTTCAGGTGCATAACGCGCCAAAAGCAACCGGCTCACGCCCATCGGGAGGAAAAATGCCAGATAGACCGTGATTGAGTTTTCACCCACATAGCGCAGGAATGCCATCGCATTGAAGCGTGAGAGCAGACAGGATGCAAGCACGACGGCACAGGCTCCTGCAGCGCCAAGGGCCAGGGCCACGAAAGGCAACTCGCTGTATCCTGCTGATACCAAATAGCCGTTGGTCAGTCCCCAGACCAGCAGACCCGCCACACAGGCGTAAGGATTGGCCATTGCCCATTTTGCAAAGCGGAAAATATGAGTGGCAAACATATAGCCGACCAGAAAATAGACATAGCGACTGGCAAACTCATCGAGTGTCACCCATCCCGTGTGGATCGGCATGATTTGCAGAAATGCGGCACCGCCCAGCAATACATACCATGGCAGATGGCGCAGCAGTTTGGTTATGACAAAAAATACCGGCAGCAGGTAGATGAACCACAAGGTGCCAAATGGTTGAACAAACGTCAGTAAATAGGAACCAAGAACATGTTCAACGGAATGGCCGCCGGCAATGGAAAACGGCGCCTTGAAGACAAACTGTATGGCCACCCACAGCAGGTAAAAATAGAAAAAGTGCACAACCTTGCGGTCAAGATACAGCCGCCAGTCACGATCGATAACTGTTGCCAGAAACAGGCCCGAGATCAAAAAGAAATCCGGTATTCTGAAGGGCTTTGCAAATTCCACTACATAGTGAAGCCAGCCGGTGCCACCCATTGTTTCGCCCATTCTGAGCGTCGAATGCATCATCACAACGAGAATTATGCAGAAGCCTTTGGCATAGTCCACCCACTCAATGCGGGATGCACCACCCGAGGCCGTATCACGCATCACCATATCAGTATTTAACGGGTTTTGAACCATGATTTCCTGCCATCCCTTTAATCAAAAATCGCATGCAAGCTAGCAGGAATTTAATTCGTTCCGGTTAATCGGTTTGGTTAATGTCAGTCACTATTTTGCCTGAAAAATATGGTGGACAGAAAAACAATTAATACGGTTAACAGGGATGTTTACCTGACCTTAAATTGCAGCGACTAGAGTTCACTTGCATAAACCTTGTTGCAGGCGATTTGAACAATTGCGAACAACCAAATATCGGCAATTTCGCCTGAAACCCGTACTGGATAAATGCACTGGCCAGGAAACCTTTAAACAAGCGCATAGAGCCGAGATTCACCGATCCGCCGGGGCAATCCAGAACACGTGGCAGAAAACCGCGTGGCGGTGGAAAGGCTGCTTCAGCAAAACGGAAATCCGGCCGTTCCGGCTCAAACAGACGACGTGCATCCAGCATATTTTCCAGACTCAGATCGCTGATTTACTGGTGCTTTGTTTTTGGGCTGTGGGGAGGAATAGCGGCAACAGGCATCATAGGTTATTATGCGGTGCAACTGCCGCAAAGCACATCATGGTCGGTCCCGCAGCGCCCGCCCAATGTGAAAATATTATCAGTCAACGGAAAGCTTATCGCCAATCGCGGTGTTACCGGCGGTGAGGTGGTTCGCCTTTCGCAAATGTCCCCTTATATTCCGCAGGCCCTGATCGCCATTGAAGACCGACGGTTTTACAACCATTTCGGCGTGGACCCGCTTGGTCTGGTCCGTGCCGGCCTCAGAAATCTTTTTGCCGGCAGGGTGGTTGAGGGCGGCTCTACCATTACCCAGCAACTGGCGAAAAACCTGTTCCTCAAACCGGAAAGAACTTACCGGCGGAAAGTTCAGGAGGTTATATTGTCGTTCTGGCTGGAATCTAAATTCAGCAAGGATGATATTCTCGAAATTTATCTCAACCGGGTTTATTTTGGCTCAGGCTCCTATGGAGTAGATGCTGCATCACGGCGATATTTTGCCAAATCATCCCGTGATGTTTCACTTGCGGAGGCAGCCCTCCTTGCCGGTCTGCTGAAAGCGCCAACAAGATTGTCACCGGCCCGCGACCCGAAAAAATCTGAAAAAAGGGCACAGGTTGTGCTTGCCGCAATGAAACGCGCCGGCTTTATTACCAGTCGCGAGGCGGCAACCGCTCTTTCGACGCCGACGACCCGGGCATCAAGCTACTGGACGGGTGCAGAAAACTATGTTGCCGACTGGATCATGACGGATATCAAAGCGCTTGTTGGCGACATTGATGAGGATATCATTGTTGATACAACGCTTGATCTTGGCCTGCAGAAAACCGCTGAAACCATTATTCGGGAAACGCTGGACAAGGACGGTAAAAAAATGGGCGTGTCCCAGAGCGCCCTTGTTTCGCTTGACGGCACGGGTGCCGTTCGCGCCATGGTCGGCGGACGTGACTATGCGACCAGCCAGTTCAATCGCGCGATCGATGCAAAAAGGCAACCGGGATCGGCGTTCAAGCCGATTGTTTACCTGACAGCGCTTGATCTTGGCCTAACACCCGAAACCGTTCGCCAGGATGCGCCCGTTCGCTTCGGCAAATGGCAACCCGGGAACTATGACAATAAATATCGCGGCGCGGTAACACTGAAAACCGCTCTTTCAAAATCCATCAATACCATTGCAGCCCGGCTTGCGATGGAGGCGGGGCCTAAAAACGTTGTGGCAACAGCGCACCGGCTTGGAATTACATCGCCGCTGGCGGCAAATGCATCAATTGCACTCGGCACGTCTGAACTGTCACTGCTCGAATTGACCAGCGCCTATGCGCCCTTTGCCAATGGCGGTTATCTGGCAAGCCCCTATGTTATAAAAAGAATTACCACCATAGGCGGTGACGTGCTCTATCAGCGTCGATCCGGGGACAGCGCCATCGTGGTTTCGTCCGATACGCTGGGCCAAATGAATGAAATGCTGAATGATGTGGTGCAAAATGGTACCGGCAGAGCGGCCCGTATCAGCGGTTGGCAGGTTGGCGGCAAGACAGGTACCAGCCAGGCGTTCAAGGATGGATGGTTTATCGGCTATACCGCCAATCTGACAACCGGTATCTGGTTTGGCAATGATGATGGCACACCCACCAGAAAAGTGACCGGTGGTTCCCTGCCGGCGCGCGCCTGGGGTGCGTTCATGGCCAAGGCGCATGAGGGAGTGCCTGTGGCCGACCTTCCGGGCAATCGCCAGCTTGTTGTCACAGTTCCCCAAACAGTTACTGTTCCCACCCGAAGGCCTGCAAGGCGGCTTAATCAGCTTGCATCGCGGAGCAACCCCGTTCCGCCGGAAAATGTAGGGAGCCAAGGCAGGACACCGGCCAAAAGATCAATCCTTGATCTGATTTTTGGCGGATGAGCTGATATCTTGCCAAAGGGACTTGATATTACTCTGCAGCTGTGCAGATTTGCGGGGCGGCGCTGAGAATTGTTCTATCCACATAGGCCTCAAATTTTTCGAAGTTGGCGATAAATTTTGACACCAGAGATTGGGCTTCTCTGTCATAGGCCTGTTTATCGGTCCATGTTTCCCTCGGATCAAGCAGGCTGTCATCAACGCCGGAAACCGACAGGGGCACTTCGAAACCAAAATTCGGATCAGTCCGCATTTCGACCTCATTGAGGCTGCCGTCAAGGGCTGCATTCAACAGGGCGCGGGTGGCCCTGATCGGCATACGCGATCCTGTGCCATAGGCTCCACCGGTCCAGCCCGTATTGACCAGCCAGCAGGTTGCGCCATGTTCGGCAATTTTGTCCCGGAGCAGGTTTCCATAAACGGAAGGATGTCGCGGCATGAAGGGCGCACCGAAACAGGTTGAAAATGTTGCCTGGGTACCGACCACGCCTTTTTCAGTGCCCGCAACCTTGGCCGTATAACCAGAAAGGAAATGATACATTGCCTGGGCCGGAGTAAGTCTTGCAATCGGCGGTAATACACCGGAGGCATCGGCGGTCAGCATGATGACATTTTTCGGACTTTTTGCCATGCCTGATTCAGAGGCATTGGGGATAAAATTAATTGGATAGGCCACCCGCCCGTTTTCTGTCAAAGATGCATCATCAAAATCCGGCTTGCCGGTATCGGGGTCAAGCACCACGTTTTCCAGAACAACACCACGCATTCGGGTTGCTGCAAATATCTCCGGCTCTGCCTCGGCCGAAAGACGGATGGTTTTTGCATAACACCCGCCTTCGAAATTGAAAATTCCATCGTCGGACCAGCCGTGTTCATCATCGCCGACAAGGGTGCGGCTGGCATCGGAGGAAAGTGTTGTTTTGCCGGTACCCGAAAGGCCAAAAAACAAGGCTGATTCATCACCCGCATTGGCCGAGCAATGCATCGGCATGACACCTTTTTCAGGCAGGAGGTAGTTGAGCGCGCTGAATACGGACTTCTTGATTTCACCGGCGTATTCCGTATTGCCTATCAGAACAATGCCGCGGGCAAAATCAAGGGCAATGACGGTTTGCGAATTTGTTCCGTGACGGGCCGGATCGGCCTTAAAGTCCGGCAGGTTGATGATTGTCAGTTCCGGCACAAAATCTGCCAGTTCAGCAACTTCAGGACGCCGCAACAGGTGGCGGATAAACAGGGCGTGCCAGGCGAACCGGGTAAATACCCTAACCTTGATACGGTAGGCGGGGTCCGCACCGCCATAAAGATCCTGAACATAAAGTTCCTGATCGCCCGCCTGTTTCTGAAAATCCTTGTAAAGCAGGTCAAACTGACCAGCTGTCATTGATTTGTTGTTGTCCCACCAGATTGCATCGCGGGTTGTTTCATCGCAAACAATGTATTTATCCGTGGCAGAACGACCGGTATGTTGACCTGTGGTCACGGAAAGGGCGCCCATATCTGTCGCAACGCCCTCACCGCGCGCAAGGGCTGCCTGGTAAAGCGCTTCCACGTCGTAATTCCAGTAAATTGCGGCAGGATCGGCAATGCCGCTTTTTTGAGCTCCAAATGCTTTATTCCAGGTACCGGATTGTTTCACGAGCTTTAGCCTTTTTACAGTCTAATTTGGGAAATTGCTTAAACTATCAGGGTGTGCAGAGGTGCCAGTGTATTATCACAAAACAAGGGGCAGAACTATGCGGTTTGTCATCAAGTTGCAATACAGTATTGTTATTTATTAAATAAAATCAGTTATTTAATCGATTTAATTGTTGTCATGGTAAACCCGGAATGCGGTTAAATCGATTAGAATTAATTTGTTTAGAACTTCCGGGCAGATATTCAGCCGGCAAATAGCTGTACTGCAGGAATTGTTTCAATTCGCCCAAACCCGCCAACAAGATGAAATTGCACTGGCTCAAACCGGTAAAATGAAAAATCAGTGAAATCCACATAATCAGCCGCCTGTGGATGTGCGCGCAAAAAACCGTCCCTCATTGGCAGGGTGTCCTTCACATCTGCAAGCCTTAATGTGCCTGAAGCTGTTATCCGGTTACTGGCAAGAACGTCGTCCTGGGGTTCATCAACGATCAGAAGCGAACAACGCTCATCCCGCTGCAGATTTGTCGTATGTCTGGCAAGTTTTGACAGAAGCAAAGAAGCGGCAGATAATTCATAGGGGCAAATAGTAACCAGAGAAACATAAGGCACGCCTTCAACATCCAGTGTTCCGAGTGAAGCAGACGTCATTTGCTGCCACAAAGCGGTTACAACCGAATAATTTTCTTCATCGCTCATGGAGTGCTCTTTGCTGCCAATATGGGGTGCATGAAAAGTTTTACTCGCGATCGTACACAATTGCATGAACCATGGGAATCACATCCCTCAAGCGTCATATGTCACAATTTGCACGTAATTTTGTCGCCATTGGCCAATTCATGACCTATAAGCAGTTACAAGCTGGGAGAAATTACCATGACGACCATCGCTCTAGTCGATGACGATCGAAACATCCTTACTTCGGTCTCGATTGCGCTTGAATCAGAAGGTTTCAAGGTGGATACCTATACTGACGGGGCCTCAGCGCTTGATGGCCTGACTGCCAAAATGCCTGATCTTGCAATTTTTGATATCAAGATGCCGCGCATGGATGGCATGGAACTGCTGCGCCGTTTGCGGCAAAACTCGGATTTACCGGTTATATTCTTAACTTCCAAGGACGAGGAAATTGATGAATTGTTCGGGCTTAAAATGGGTGCCGATGATTTCATCAAAAAGCCTTTTTCCCAAAGACTGCTGGTTGAACGGGTTAGGTCGGTCATCCGCAGGGTCTCTGCGCGCACGGAAAACGGGGCAAAACCCAAGGGTGAATCATCGAAAACACTGGAGCGCGGCTCTCTTTCGATGGATCAGGAGCGCCATACATGCACATGGAATGGCAAGCCTGTCACCCTGACAGTTACCGAGTTTCTGATCCTTTACTCGCTGGCCCAACGACCTGGAGTGGTAAAAAGCCGCGATTCACTGATGGATGCCGCCTATGATGATCAAATCTATGTCGATGACAGGACTATTGACAGCCATATCAAACGCCTGCGGAAAAAATTCAAGGCGGTTGATACAACCTTTGACATGATCGACACGCTTTATGGAGTTGGCTACAGATTCAAGGAAAGTTAGGCAGAGAACTCATAAACAGGGTCTAATTTTATTTTTGCGGAAATTCATGTACCTTGCAGTACCTGACCCCAACAACGGTGTTCCATGGCTGTAGAGGCAGACCACAATATTGCTCAACCGGCAACGCAACAAGCGGCTCGCGAGAAAAGCGCTTCCGGCAAAGTAAGCTGGTTGAAAAATCCTGTCAGCCGTTTTTTTGGAACCCATCTTTTTTCCAGCATTACCCGAAGGATCATATTTCTCAATCTGGCAGCGCTGATTATTCTGCTGTCCGGCATTCTTTATCTCAATCAATTCCGCGCGGGCCTGACAGATGCACGGCTTGAAAGCCTGCTGATCCAGGGGCAAATAATTGCGAGCGCCATTGCTGCATCGGCAACTGTTGAAACCGATGCAATCAGCATTGACCCGGACAAATTGCTTGAATTGCAGGCCGGTGACAGCCTTCTGCCCGGCAATGACAACCTCGACAGCCTGGACTTCCCCATCGACCCGGAACAGGTCGCGCCAGTGCTGCGGCAATTGATTTCGCCAACGCGAACCAGGGCACGGATCTATGACCGGGACGGGCTGATTATTCTTGATTCCCGCCATCTCTATTCGCGCGGGCAAATTCTGCGCTATGACCTGCCGGCGATTGCAGCGGAAAAGCAGAGTTTTTTCGACCGGGTTGACGATATTATCAATGGCTGGCTGTTGCGTACCGACCTGCCGACCTACAAGGAAGTGCCAGGTGCCAACGGCACCGTATACCCGGAAGTCGTATCGGCACTGACGGGCGCACCCTCCAGCACAGTTCGGGTTGATGAAACCGGGCGGCTGATTGTATCAGTTGCCGTGCCAATTCAGCGGTTTCGCGCCGTTCTGGGCGTCCTGTTTCTTTCCACACGCGGCAATGACATTGACAAGATCGTGCGGGCTGAAAGGCTTGGCATTGTGCGGGTAACAGCAGTTGCGGCTCTGGTGACTGTTCTGTTGTCAATTATTCTTGCCGGCACCATCGCTCAACCTCTCAGGCGTCTTTCGGCTGCCGCGGAACGGGTGCGCATCAAGGGAAAAACCAGGCAGGAGATCCCTGATTTTTCCGAACGGCAGGATGAAATCGGCCATCTGTCGGTTGCCTTGCGCGAGATGACATCATCACTCTATATGCGGATTGAGGCCATCGAGAGTTTTGCAGCCGATGTCAGCCATGAGCTTAAAAA
Source organism: Aurantimonadaceae bacterium (assembly GCA_003232595.1). Taxonomy (GTDB): domain Bacteria; phylum Pseudomonadota; class Alphaproteobacteria; order Rhizobiales; family Rhizobiaceae; genus SZUA-100. Next base: position 9,556 of record QIIJ01000009.1, read on the forward strand.
CCCGCTGACGTCGCTGCGAAGTGCGGTAGAGACATTGCCACTGGTAAAATCTGAAGCACAAAAGCAGCGTCTTCTGGATGTTGTCCAAAACGACGTGCAAAGACTGGACCGGTTGATTACCGATATTTCAAACGCCTCCCGGCTGGATGCAGAACTTGCCCGTGAGGATGCCCAGGTGGTCGATCTGGCCAATCTGCTCTCTCAAATTGAAGGTCAGTTGCAAAGCCTCAATGGCGAAGAAAGAGGCATCGAAATCAAAATCAATATACAAACCAATTCGAATATTGAGGAAAATCAGCCAGTTTCGACCTTTGGCAAAATAAGAAAAACCACAACCATCTCGCCAACTATGGCAAAGACGGAAAACCGCTATCTTGTCATGGGTGTTGAGAGCCGGATTGGGCAGGTTATCAACAACCTGCTGGACAATGCCTGCTCGTTCGTTCCAATCCCCGGCGGCAAAATAACTGTATTTCTCAAACGAGAGAATAACTGGGTATTACTCATCGTGGAAGACAACGGGCCTGGAATTCGAGATGAAGACAAGAGCCGGATATTTGAACGATTCTATACCGACCGGCCAGGTAGTGAGGAATTTGGCAAGAATTCCGGGCTGGGATTATCGATAACCAGACAGATCATCGAAACCCATGGCGGCACAATTGCGGTTGATAATATTATCAACGGCGACGAGATTTGCGGTGCCAGGTTCACCATCAGACTTCCGGCCGCATGAAAGCGATGAAGCGGGCTGACAAGATGAATTCATCCGGGAAAAACCCTGTCATTCATGCCAATGCTTTGGTTTACGGGGCAAGTGGAATACTTATCAGAGGGAAATCCGGGTCCGGCAAAACAACGCTGATGCTCAATCTCATTGAAAATGCCCGAAACAGAAACTGTTTTGCAGCGATTGTAAGCGATGATCAAACCGCAATTTCCTGCCACAATGGCCGATTGCTGGCGCACCGGCCCGATCCGGTCCACTCCATAGGCTCAACACTCATTGATATGGTGGTGGAACTGATCGACCCGAAATTGATGGAACGTCTTCCCGATGAAACAAACGCTACAATTCTGGAAACTAAAATCCGGAAACTTCAAGTGCCTGCCAATGATGAAATTGCTGCCAGCAGGCTGATATTGAATGCCATTGCCAACCCCCGGGACACCTGAAACCGGCTAGGCAGTGGACTCACAAACAGGGTCGCAATGGCGGTAAAACTGCAAAAATATGCAAGGAAAAGTGCGCCGGAT
>QIIJ01000121.1 GCA_003232595.1 Aurantimonadaceae bacterium
GCAACCGAGTCAGACAGCTCGTTGCGTTCCTTGATCTGGCCGGAGGCGGTCTTGAAGGCTTCTGAATCATCACCGATGGTCAGGGTTGGCTCACAGACTGGCGAACATGCGAGTGTCTCGCGGACGGAGCGTCTGTATATTCTGACCGTATTGGTATCGTGGCCCTGGACCACGACCGTTTTATCCACAATCGGCTCGCCATCGGAATCGAGAATGACTATATTGGTCACGCCAAAACTGCGACCGGTGAGAACAAGTGTGCGCTGGTCCTGGATTGTAGCATCTGCAATTGAGGGATTGCCGATAATGATCGTATCGGCAGGGCGCGAAATTCGCAGAACCTTGGCTCGGTCAATTGTCACAATGACAGGGCTTTCCGCCTGTGCACCTGCGCTCATAAATGCCGTAATGGCAATAAAAACAGCCAGGAACAGGCCTGTTGACCTCATTATATGCAGGGTAAATGTTGATACGGGCATTTCACACTCCGACAGGAATCAGCTCTGTGCACCTTCCGACAAAATGGTGAATGAAAGCTTAAACCCCGGGGCATGATGTCTTTGTGCCTCAGCCAATCCGGCGATAGCTGCGGACAAATTCAAACAACCCGCAAATACGCTATATATATAGTATCACTTGCCACAGGGAAGGCAAAGGAGGCAAACCTGCAATTTACCGCAGAATACGACAAATACAGTGAACTATCGCCAGTGTTTATTAACTCTGCTGCCATGTGGCTTGCCGGTTAGTATTCGTTAATCCTGTTCTTTAAGACGATTTCAATTCCTGACCCATAGATTGGGCTCATCCGATCGAGGAAACAACAAATCGACGGATGTGCTGTAAACAAATGGATTAAGGAACACGACTATGAAAAACGTACTTGCACGCTTCATGAAAGACGAGTCTGGCGCAACTGCTATTGAATATGGCCTGATTGCTGCTTTGATTTCCATCACCATCATTACTGCTGCCACTTCAATCGGCGGCGGCATCAAGGGCAAGTTTGAGTCCGTTGATACTGCTATTACTGGCGAGTAATTCGCGCCAGCCATAATGGTAATGAAGAGCCATCCTGTTTAACCACAGGGTGGTTTTTTTGTTTCAAAGGCAATTTCTGATTTTTAGAAGTTTATTTCCATTTACGCGACATTAAATCTACCGCGCTATAGTTCCCATATTGACAATTACGGGCAGGGCATCGGATGCTGGAACTGGCAATACTGATAATTTTTCCTTTGGCAATGTTTTATTCCGCAGCATCCGATATGCTTTCGATGACCATTTCCAACAAAGTTTCAATCGTACTGATTGTTGGTTTTATGGTTCTCTCCATGGCCATTGGTATGAGTTTGCAGGAAATTGCCTGGCACTGGGCAATTGCAGCGATTGTTCTTGTTGTGGGGATCGGGTTCTTTGCTGCCGGCTGGGTCGGCGGCGGTGATGTAAAGCTGGCTGCTGCAACTGCCCTTTGGCTTGGCTGGGACTTTACATTGCCCTATCTGGTTTTTGCATCCTTTGCCGGTGGCTTGCTGACATTCGGGCTGTTGATAGTGCGCTCGCGCCTGTTGCCCCTATTTCTTACGCGGTTTGACTGGATTAACCGACTGCATCGTAAAGGAGAGGGTGTCCCCTATGGAATTGCGCTTGGTCCCGTTGCAGCACTCATCTATCTGCAAACTCCGTGGATGCAGTATGTTTTTGAATCGGCCGGCAGATAAGTAACTGATATCCGGTCAGCAAAATTGAAACAACCAGTAATAGCGAATTTCAGATACTACCCCTATAAGAGGTGTAATCGCTGCTAATTTGCCCGCTTATTAAATTTAGTAGTTGTTCATTAACCATAAATACACACTTCCCGCCCAAAACTGGCTTCAACAACCAAGTGGCTGGTGTTTGGGAATTCGACAATGAAATCCGTTCGATATATAATTTTGGGAATTGCAATCCTCGCTGCAGGTGGTGCTGCATTTCTGGCTATGAATTTGACTGCACCCGGGCCTGCGGCACCTGCGGCTGTTGTACAGCCTCCACGCGAACAGACAGTGGCGGTTCTGGTTGCATCTAAAGATGTACCGATCGGTAATTCGTTGACTGTCGAAGCCCTGAAATGGCAAAACTGGCCCAAATCGGGCATCAGTGATGCCTATATCATCAAGAAAATCAATCCAGGTGCAATGGAAGAAATGGCGGGCACCATTGCCCGTTCCACTTTCTATGCAGGAGAGCCGATCAGAGAATCAAAGCTGGTTCGTTCCGACCGTGGCTATATGTCTGCAATTCTCCCGGCTGGTAGACGTGCTGTTGCTACATCAATTTCCGCTGACACCAGCGCTGGCGGCTTCATTTTGCCCAATGACCGCGTGGATGTAATTATGACCCGCCGCGGTGCCAAGGGTAAGGACGGCAAATCTAATTTTCTAACGGAAACCATCCTGACTAATGTACGGGTGCTGGCAATTGACCAGACCATTGAAGACAAGGATGGCAAGAAAGTGGTGGTGGGTGAAACTGCAACACTGGAACTGGGTCCGGAAGAGGTGGAAATACTCACCGTTGCCCAGCAAATGGCGGATCGTTTGACCCTTGCATTACGCAGCCTTGAAGATTCCAAAGAAGAAGAAGGCACTCTGGCGACCCATTTGCTTTCCGGCAAGGACCGTAAGGCCAGAGGAAATATTCGAATAATCAGATTCGGTAATACAACAGAAGTTTTACCGCAGAAATAGACCACTAGGCAGAGATTGAGCATGAGCAAGTTCTTGAAATCGAGTTTTAAAGACGGTTGCCGCGAAATTGGCAAAATAGTAAGCGTCAGAAAATTGATTGTCGCCCTCTCTTTGGCGGTGATTGTTGCAGTGCCGGTTTTGATCGCGGCAAATTCTGCATTTGCCCAGTCGACGCGAAATACTTTGCGGATAAAAAACAGCCAGTCGGGAATAAGTAAAAGCGTCAAGCTCGGCCTTAACAAATCTCTTGTTGTGGAATTGCCACGAGATGCATTTGATATTCTTGTGGCCAATCCGGATGTTGCTGATGCCGTCACCCGCACATCAAGACGCATATATTTGTTTGGCAAGCAGATCGGCCAGACAAATATTTTTGTATTTGACAGCGCAGGTAAACAGATACTCAGTCTTGAGTTGAATATTGAGCGTGATATCAATGGTCTTGTCGGTACAATCGAGCGTCTGGTGCCCGGTTCTGATGTCAATGTTGAAATGATCAACGACAATCTGGTTTTAACCGGCTCGGTACCAACACCTCAGGCTTCATCGAAAGCAGCCCAGATTGCCCAGATATTCATCAAGGGCGGCGAAGCTACACAAAACAACAACAACAACAATTCAAACAACAACAATAGTGGCGGGCTCAGTCTGATATTTGGCGAAGACAGGCCTGAGAGCCAGGTCGTCAACCTTCTCCAGATTGATGGTGAGGATCAGGTGCACCTCAAGGTTACCATTGCCGAAATAAGCCGTTCTGTGGTTAAGCAACTGGGCATTGATACCGACTATTCAAACAGCTCCGGCGGGTTTAGCTTTTCTCAGTTGGGAGACAACCCGTTTGCATTGGGCAAAGTAGGGTCAGCTTCCAGCAGTGTTATCGGCTTGAACAGTCTCAGCAGCACTGTGCGTGCGCTGGAACAATCGGGCGTGATGCGCACCTTGGCAGAGCCCACTTTGACCGCGATTTCAGGTGAAAAGGCCACCTTCAGGGTTGGCGGCGAATTCCCCTTCCCCAATGGTAAATCTGAAGACAGCAGTGGTGTTGTGTTCAACTTCACTGAATTCAAGCAATATGGCATAGAACTGGAATTTACGCCGGTTGTTCTGACGCCGGGGCGGATATCGTTGAAAATTCGCACGGCAGTTTCCGAGCCGACATTTGAAGGCAATTTCAATATTCCAAGAGGGGGCGCAAATTCCTCATCTATTCCGGGTCTCAGGCAACGTGTGGCAGACACAACAGTTGAATTGCCCTCCGGCGGCTCAATGGTTATTGCCGGGCTGGTGCGTGACGATATCCGGCAAACCCTTGCAGGATATCCCGGATTGTCAAAACTGCCGATTTTCGGTGCATTGTTCCGCAGCAGGGAGTTTCAGCGCCACGAGGTAGAGCTTGTTATTATCGTAACACCTTACCTGGTGCGCCCGACATCGCGTCGCAATCTTGCCCGCCCGGACGACAATTTTCAGCCTGCCTCAGATGGTGCCGGCTATTTTATGGGCCGCATCAACAGAGTTTACGGAACCACCAAAGCCAAATTACCTGAAGGCAGGTATAGCGGTACGGTCGGTTTTATTTTGAAATGACATTAATGGGAAGACGGAGTCTCCGATCATGAATTCAGTAGTTAAGTCGGCCGGAAAACCCTTCACGCCGGTGCACCGACGGGGAAATGGTAAGGCTGCATTTGCAGGAATTGCGTTGATGGTCTTGCTATCAGGCTGTGAAAGTGTATCCAAACGCCACTTCACAGTAGGTTCGGTGTCCGATGACTACCGCGCCCGACATCCCATTGTCATCTCTGAAAAGGAACAGACAATGGACGTGCCTGTTGCAACCGGTGCCTATGGTTTACCGAGTGCGGAACGCAGTGCGGTTTTAGGATTTTCCCAGCGATTCAGGAAGTCGGCATCAGGTTCAATCAGCGTGATGATACCTTCCGGCTCCTCCAATGAACGGGCTGCAAATCGTGTGGCGAAAAAGATAATCCTGACACTGAGGGAGAGCGGTGTTCCGCACAACCGGATCATCAGGGCACCTTATTATGCCGCCAATTATGGTTCATCCGCACCAGTGCGTCTTTCCTATTCTGCCATCAGGGCCGGTGTTAAGGGTTGCGGCCAGTGGCCTTCCGATCTTGCACCGGATACCGAAAACAAGAACTACTACAATTTTGGATGTGCGACCCAGAATAACCTGGCGGAGTTGGTGGCAAATCCCTCCGATCTGCTTGGCCCGAGAGGCAGCACATCAATTGATGCGGAACGTCGTTTGAGAGTTATTGAGGCATACAGAAACGCCGGCGATCCGTCGACCGTCTATAATGATGCTCAATAATGCACCTGAATTGCTTTTCTGACAGGAAAAAATAAATGTCCAGCCTTGCCGAAGACGATGGAAAAACCACAATGACCAGCCCTCAAATGGAAGGTGACACAGTCGTCAGGGAAACCGCACCGGATGTGATGCCGCAGGATACACCAATACAGGCCCCGCCGATGCAGGGCCAACCGGTGCAGGGCCAAGTGCCCGAGGTTCCGGTATTTCAGGATTCACCGCATCAGGAACCGCCATTGTCGCCAACCATGGCGAAAGAGGCATCGGCACCTCCGCGGGCGACAGATTTGCAACCAGAGAGCAGATTGCCGGATATCGCCTCACCGGATGTTGCTCCCGCACCGCCAATGGCCCAGGCCGGAGATACGCTGCCGGGGCCGGCACCATTGACACAGGCTGGTGAGTTGGCTCCGATCAGGCCGATACCGCGTATTTCGATACAGGCGTTTTGTGAATCTGCATCTGTTTCAGAAGCCATTGAAAACACATCCAAAGACCGCAGGATGTCGAAGGCTCATGTGAAAGTGCATATGGGCGGTATACCGGCTGCCGCAGAATTTTATTCCGAAGCACCGACCCCCAATCTTGTAGTAGTTGAATCATCGCTTCAGGGCATGGAACTGGTTGCCGGACTTGAAAGCCTGGCTGAAGTCTGCGACCCGGGGTCCAAAGTGGTGGTTATCGGCCATCAAAATGACGTTCAGCTTTATCGGGAACTGATATCAAAGGGCGTATCGGAATATCTGATTGCGCCGGTATCGATGGCCGATTTTATGAAGGTTATCTCGCAACTGTTTGTCAATCCTGAAGTCGAGCCGCTTGGTCAGACCATTGCATTTATCGGCGCTAAGGGAGGTACTGGTTCTTCAACGATTGCCCACAATACCGGATGGATGATTTCGAGCGAATTTGCAACTGATACAGTCATTGCCGACCTTGATTTGGCATTTGGCACTGCCAATATCAATTTTGACCAGGACCCGGCACAGGGGATCGCGGAAGCTGTGTTTTCGGCTGACCGTGTTGACGATACCTTTATGGACCGGCTTTTGTCCAAGTGTTCCGATCACCTCAGTCTTTTGGCAGCGCCGTCAATGCTGGACCGGACATACGATTTTGGCGCCTCTGATTTCAATCAGGTACTTGAGGTCGTGCAGCGGAACATTCCCTGTGCGATAATTGATATGCCGCATATGTGGAATGGCTGGACCAGGGAAATTCTATCCTCTGTTGATCAGGTTGTCATTACAGCGGCACCTGACCTTGCCAATTTGCGAAATGCAAAAAACATGGTTGATACGTTGAAGGAACTGCGCCCGAACGACAAACCGCCTCATATCATTCTCAATCAGGTCAATATGCCCAAACGTCCGGAAATTACGGTTGAGGACTTCACCGACCCGCTTGAAATTGAACCTTTGGCGGTAATTCCGTTTGACGCCGCCTTGTTCGGCACCGCCGCCAACAATGGCCAGATGATCGTTGAGGCTGAGCCGAAACATGAAATAGCACAAATAATGTCGTCAATAGCCCAGTCTCTGACCGGCAGAAGCGAAGCAAAATCAAGCGGCAAGGCAGGAAATGCATCAATTTTCCGCAAACTGCTTGGGAAAAAATAACAGGAATAATCATCGGGCAACATTGCCCGTGAGAAATTCAATTAGACGGTGGAGTACGGCATAAATGTTTGGCAAGCGGGGAAATGACAAGGACGCTGCGGATTTCAGCAAGCCGCTTGGTTTGCCGAAGGAAATCGAGCAGACTATCACCGATGCTGCAGGATTGCCCGAAGCTGCACCCGCACAGCAACCTGTCGGGGAAAATCAGGCTTTGGAGCCGGCAGTCGCCGCGTCCGCCAGTCAAGTGCCCGCAACTCCCCAACCTGCAAAGTCTGAAAAACTCAAGCCGGTCGTTATGGTTGACCCCAACCTTGCTGAACCAGCCAGTGACAATCACGAGAAATCAGAAGAATATTATGACGTAAAAACCACAGTTTTCTCGGCCCTGATTGATACGATTGACCTGTCCCAATTGTCCAAACTGGACAATGAGGGCGCGCGCGAGGAAATCCGCGACATTGTCAATGACATTATTTCAATCAAAAACATCATCATGTCGATTGCCGAGCAGGAAGAACTGCTGACGGATATCTGCAATGATGTGTTGGGCTACGGTCCTCTGGAGCCACTGCTCGAACGCGATGACATTTCCGACATCATGGTCAACGGCGCTGCTCAGACCTATATCGAAGTGGATGGCAAGGTCGAAAAAGCGAAGATCAAGTTTCGTGACAATGATCAGTTGATGAATATCTGCCAGCGAATTGTAAGCCAGGTTGGCCGGCGGGTTGATGAATCAAGTCCCATATGCGATGCGCGGCTGGCCGATGGTTCGCGTGTCAACGTGATTGCGCCACCGCTTTCGCTCGATGGCCCGACATTGACCATTCGCAAATTTAAAAAGGACAAACTGACATTGGATCAGTTGGTCAGTTTTGGTGCGATTTCGCCCGAGGGGGCGGAAATCCTGCAGATTATCGGACGGGTGCGCTGTAATGTGGTTATTTCTGGCGGTACCGGTTCCGGCAAAACCACCTTGCTCAACTGCCTGACCAACTATGTTGATGAGGATGAACGCGTTATTACCTGCGAAGACTCCGCCGAATTGCAACTGCAACAACCCCATGTGGTGCGCCTTGAAACCAGACCACCAAATCTTGAGGGCGAAGGCCAGATCACCATGACCGACCTGGTCAAGAACTGCCTGCGTATGCGCCCGGAACGCATAATTGTTGGCGAGGTTCGCGGGCCTGAAGTCTTTGACCTGTTGCAGGCAATGAACACCGGCCATGATGGTTCGATGGGCACAATCCACGCCAATACGCCGCGTGAGTGTCTCAACCGAATGGAATCGATGATTGCCATGGGCGGTTTTTCCCTTCCAGCAAAAACAGTTCGCGAGATTATTGTCGGCTCGGTCGACGTAATTATCCAGGCGGCGCGTCTGCGCGATGGCTCACGCCGCATCACCCATATTACCGAAGTGATGGGCCTGGAAGGCGACGTGATCATCACTCAGGATGTATTTGAATATAAGATCACTGGCGAAGATGCTGCTGGAAATCTGACAGGCGTTCATATTTCGACCGGCGTTGGCAGGCCGAAATTCTGGGAGCGGGCCAAATATTACAACGAGGAACAACGGCTCGCAACGGCGCTGGATATTGCCGACAAAAAACGGATTGAATTCGGGGACGGTTTCTAGATGTTTGGTATTGATATAACGATCCTGGCATTTATCGGTCTGGTGGCACTCAGCATCGGCGGTATCGGCTATGCTGTCATGTACACAAGGATCTCCAACGAGAACAAAACCTCAAAGCGAATAAAATCGGTCAAGACAAAAACCCGAAACTCGGCCAATGTTGCCGCCAAGGTTCTGCAACGGGCAGATGCAGCGACACGACGAAAATCTGTCGAAGATACGCTAAAAGCTGTTGAGGGCCACAAAAGCCGTGACAAAAGCAACAAAAACCCGCCGCTTGATGTGCGGCTGGAGCAATCCGGTCTGAAAATCAATGTTCGCAACTACTATATTTTGTCGGTGGTTTTGGGCAGCATTGCCGCTCTTGGTGTTTTTTTTACCGGCATTACGCCCTATGCTGCGATCGGCGCTTTTGTTGTTGTAGGATTTGGAATACCCCATTGGGTGGTAAATTTTCTGCGCGCCCGCCGGATAAATTCGTTTCTGCTGGAATTCCCCAATGCCGTTGACATCATTGTGCGTGGCGTCAGGTCCGGCCTTCCGCTCAATGATTGTTTGAAAATCATTTCAAAGGAAGCTCAGGAGCCTGTACGTTCGGAATTTATCAAGGTTGTTGAGGCCCAGCAACTGGGACTTTCAATCCCTGAATCGGTCGAGCGCCTGGCCAAGAATGTACCATTGTCTGAAACCAGCTTCTTTTCCATTGTAATATCCATTCAATCCCAGGCAGGTGGCAATCTGTCAGAGGCTCTTTCCAATCTCTCAAAAGTTCTGCGTGATCGAAAAAGCATGAAATCAAAAATTCAGGCGATGTCGATGGAGGCAAAGGCGTCGGGAGTCATTATTGGTGCCTTGCCGATTATTGTCGGTGGCCTGGTTTATGTGACGAGCCCCGGTTATCTGATGCCCTTGTTTACCGAACAGACCGGCCAGATCACCATGCTGGTTAGCGCCGGCTGGATGGGGATTGGTATATTCATCATGAAAAAGATGATCAATTTTGACTTCTAGCGGTGGTATTTGATGTTATCTCTTGGCCTTGAAACAATGACCGGCACGACAATGGCGATTGCAATAGCATCGGCCATTGCGGTTTTTGGTACAATCATATCAATCGCCCTGCCCTATTTACAGAAAGACGAGCTTGGTGCCCGGATGAAATCGGTGGCACTGGAACGTGACCAGATACGGGCCAAGGAACGAGCGCGCCTTGCTTCTGAAAAGAAAGGCCGTGGTGGAAAATCAGTCAAGGCGGAACCCAAAGCCTATGTCAAGAACCTGGTGGAAGGCCTCAATCTTCGATCGGCACTGGCGGACAAAAAAACCACCGAACAGCTTATTCAGGCCGGTATGCGTGGGCAAAACCCCTTGTTTCTGTTCTTGTTCTTCCGGGCGGTTTTGCCAATTGTGTTTTTTGCGGCCGGTGCAATCTATATGTTTGTGTTCGGAAACCCCGAACACGGCACGATGACCAAGGTCATGGTTTCATTTATTGCAGCTTATGCCGGGTTTTATGCACCGATATTTTTTGTCAGGAGCAAGGTCAGCACCAGGCAGAAATCGATGCAGCGTGCCTGGCCTGATGCACTGGATCTGACACTTATCTGTGTTGAATCAGGGATGTCCATTGAGGCTTCATTTCGCCGGGTATCTGAAGAAATCGGCAAACAATCCATTCCGCTTGCAGAGGAACTGATTTTGACAACCGCTGAATTGTCGTTTCTGGCGGACCGGCGGATGGCTTATGAAAACCTTGCTGAACGAACCGGCATGGACAGCGTTAAAAACGTGGTGACAGCTTTAACTCAGGCAGAACGCTACGGAACACCATTGGGGTCTGCCCTGCGGGTATTGTCAGCCGAAAGTCGCGAAATGCGCATGATGGCCGCAGAAACCAAGGCCGCAGCCCTGCCGCCAAAGCTGACTGTGCCAATGATCCTGTTTTTCCTGCCGGTACTGTTTGCAGTCGTGCTGACCCCGGCGATCATGCAGGCGTCCAATTCAGGGTTTTAGACTGACGGTTCGCCAGATCACTGCAATATTTCTGCTAAACTACCACACAGCTCAAAGCAAAAAAAACCCCGGATCAAACCGGGGTT
>QIIJ01000402.1 GCA_003232595.1 Aurantimonadaceae bacterium
ATGCGTACTGCTATGAGTTGTGTGGGTGCGGCGCGTTGTGAAATGTCAAACTATGACGAGCAGCGTGCCCTTCGTGGCATCATTAATGAATATGTTGATGAAATGCATCGCCCGTCTTTCCCATACAAATTCAAGTTCAAGTTTTCCGGTTGCGGCAACGACTGCGTCAACGCCATTCACCGTGCCGACTTTGCTGTGATTGGAACCTGGCGCGATGACATCAAGATCAAGCAGGATGAGGTCAAGGAATACATCAACGAGCATGGCCGCAAATACACCATTGACCATGTGGTTTCCATGTGCCCGACCCGTGCGGTCAGCCTGAACGATGATGATACCATTGAAATTGACAATTCAAGCTGCGTTCGCTGCATGCACTGCATCAATGTCATGAACAAAGCCCTGTCACCCGGCGATGACAAGGGGGTTTCCATCATGATCGGCGGTAAACGGTCGCTGAAAGTTGGTGACTTGATGGGCACCATGATTGTGCCATTCATGAAGCTCGACACTGATGAAGACTACGAGAAACTTACGGAATTTGCCGGTGAGACAATGGAATTCTTTGCTGATAATGCGCTTGAGCATGAGCGTATTGGTGAAACCATTGACCGTATCGGACTGCCTGCATTCCTTGAGGCGATGGAAATTGATCCTGATCCGAATATGGTCAATCATCCGCGTACTTCGAGTTATGTTCGCACAGATGATTTCACCGAAGAGGCCGAGAAATATTTCGAACGCAAAAAGGCCAGGGAGGCCGGGCAAGTGGTAGCTGCTGAATAGGTGGCTGACCGAAAATTCGATTGATTTTAATTGCGAGCCCTTGATTTCACAGGGTTGAATACGGGTTCGCCTTCCTATTGGAGGAATTCATGAGTACTGCTGTTGCAACTCCACGCACCGCGATTGAATCCGGTGTACCGGATCCATTCCAGTATATGCACCCAAAGCTTATCGCCAATTATGGCAACTGGGACTGGCATGACCGTCCGCGCCCCGGCGTTCTGCGCCACGTATCCAAAACCGGTGATACCGTCTGGACCGTTCGCGCCGGAACCCAGCGCCAGACCGATGTTTATACACTGCGTCTGCTTTGCGATATCGCTGACAATTTTGCCGAAGGCCATTTCCGCTTCACGACCAGATGCAATATGGAATTCATGCTGAGTACAGAAGACAAAGTTGCACCGCTGATTGAAAAACTGGAAGCCGAGGGTTTTCCGGTCGGTGGCACAGGCAACTCTGTTTCGATGATTTCCCACACCCAGGGCTGGCTGCACTGCGATATTCCGGGCACCGATGCTTCCGGTGTGGTGAAAAGCCTGATGGACAGCATGTATAATGAGTTCATCAAGGAAGAAATGCCGAACAGGGTTCGCATCACCACCTCATGCTGTCAGATCAACTGCGGCGGGCAGGGCGATATTGCCATCAATGTGCAATATACCAAGCCACCGAAAATCAACCATGATCTTGTGGCGAACGTCTGCGAACGCCCGGCAGTTGTTGCCCGTTGCCCGGTAGCAGCAATTCGCCCTGCCATGGTCAATGGCAAGCCATCGCTGGAGGTTGACGAAAAGAAGTGCATTTGCTGTGGCGCCTGTTATCCGCCATGCCCGCCGATGCAGATCAACAGCGAAGATTCCACGAAGCTTGCCATCTGGGTTGGCGGTAAGCATTCCAATGCGCGCTCCAAACCGACGTTCCACAAACTGGTTGTTGCCAATCTTCCCAACAACCCGCCGCGTTGGCCTGAGGTTGAAAAAATTGTGATGAAAATTCTCTACACCTACAAAGACAATGCCCGGGATTATGAGCGCATGGGTGAATGGATCGACAGGATTGGCTGGCCGCGTTTCTTTGATATGACTGAATTGGCATTTACCAAGCATCATCTTGATACATGGACCGGCGCACGCCATCTCATGAACGCTTCTGCCCATGTCCGCTTCTAAAGCGGGGTGGATTGAACCAATCGTCAGTTGCGGAGAGTTGAAGTGAAGTTTGGAATTGTTGTAAACGAAGGGCCATACACCCATCAGGCCGCTGATACCGCCTATCAGTTCACCAAGGCTGTGCTGGAAAAAGGACACGAAGTCTATCGTGTGTTTTTCTATCACGACGGGGTAAATGTAGGTACCCGGATGACTGTGCCGCCGCAGGATGAACGTCATATTCAGCGAAACTGGTCGGAATTGGGTGAAAAATACAAACTCGACATGGTAGTCTGTATTGCTGCTGCCCAGCGCCGTGGCATCATGGATGAAAATGAAGCCAAAAGGCAGGGGCTTGATGGCGACAACATCGCTCCCGGTTTCAGGATTTCCGGTCTTGGGCAATTGATTGAAGCTGGCATTCAGGCGGATCGCCTGGTCACATTTGGCGATTAGGTGAGGCAGGATTTATGAGCGATATTCCCGAGGAAGCAAGCGGAATCGTCAAAAAGTTCCTCTATGTAAATCGCAAGGCACCTCACGGCACGATTTACGCGCTGGAATCTCTCGAAGTAGTATTGATTGGCGCGGCTTTTGAACAGGATGTCTCGCTGGCGTTCCTTGATGACGGTGTATTCCAGCTGGTCAAGGGCCAGGATACGGCCGATATCGGTGTAAAGAATTTTTCGCCAACCTATCGTGCCCTCGGTGATTTTGAAGTGACAAAACTTTATGTCGAAAAAGAATCACTGGCTGAACGCGGATTGAGCAAAGATGACCTGATGGAAATCATGTATGAGGACGAGGATGATGACTGGGAAGAAAAGCCCTCCATCAAACTGGTCAATCGTACAGAGCTTGCAGCCGTTATGGCCGGGCAAGACGTGATCCTGAGTTTTTAAGGCGAATAGCAGATGTCAATTCTACACACAGTGAACAAATCGCCATTTGAAAAGCAGACATTAAATTCCTGCATTGCGCATGCATTGGATGGTGATGCAATTTTGATGGTTGAGGACGGGGTCTATGGTGCTATTGATGGCACGGCGGCTGCGACTCAACTGGCAGCAAATAAAAACATATCTATATACGCGTTAGGGCCGGACCTTAACGCGCGGGGTTTGGGAGAAGCAAAACTCGTAAGCGGATTAACCATTGTGGACTATAATGGGTTTGTGGACTTGGCCGTCGAGCACGACAAGACCCAATCATGGTTATAAAAAACAGGTCCGACTGCAACAACTTGAACCTCATCGGGCAGTTGGCTTCGATGAAAACACTAGAAGGAACGACCAATGGCGTATGAATTGAATGGCGCAACAATTGAAGCTGATGAAGAGGGTTACATCACTGATTTGAGTGTCTGGAATCAGGATCTGGCCAAACTGATCGCCGAAGATGAGAACATCGACATGAATGACGAGCACTGGGAAGTTGTGAACTTCCTTCGTGATTATTACGAAGAGTACCAGATTGCGCCTGCCGTTCGTGTGTTGATCAAGGCCGTTAAAAAATCCATGGGAAAGGACAAAGGTAACAACAAATACCTTTACACCCTGTTTCCCTACGGTCCTGCAAAACAGGCTTGTAAGATCGCCGGTCTGCCCAAGCCAACCGGTTGCGTATAAGCCTGAGCTAATTCATCTGAACTACCTGGCCGGCCAGATCGTTGTCGGCAACGGGAGGGGTGTGTCTTGATTTCGACACTTTATGCGCTGCTGTTTTACATTGCCACAATTGTGTTGGTGGTTGGTGTTGCAAGACGGGTCTGGGAATACTGGCGTATTCCTCAGCCGGTCAAGATCGCGCTGACACCGGCACCCACCACACGAAGTGGTGTCGTTGTTCGCATGGTGCGGGAAGTGGTGTTGTTTGAAACCCTTTTCAAGTCCAACAAATGGATTTGGGTCTTTGGCTGGGTATTTCATTTTGGCTTGTTGCTGGTGCTGATCCGCCATTTGCGCTACTTCACAGAACCGATCTGGTGGTGGGTATCGCTGTTGCAAAGCGCTGGAATCTATGCCGGTTTTGCGATGTTTTTTGGGCTCATCGGCCTGCTGATCCGCCGTATTGTCGTCAACCGGGTTCGTTATATATCTGCGCCTTCCGACTATTTGATGTTGCTCTTGTTGCTTGGCATCGGATTCAGCGGACTGATGCTGCAATATGTGGTCAAAACCGACATCGTCATGGTCAAGGTATTTTTCCTCGGACTGTTGCGTTTTGACTTGCAGCCATTGCCGACCGATATTCCGGTACTGGTCCATCTGGGACTGGTGGTTATGTTGATGATTGTTTTTCCAATATCAAAGCTGATGCACGCACCGGGGGTTTTCCTCAACCCGGCATTGACCATGGTCGATAATCCTCGCGAAAAACGCTATGTGCCCTCTCGAGCGAACGGGCAATAGGAGCGGAGCGATGGTTGAACTGGTCATTGACAACAAGATATCCAACACGTCGATCGACGACCCGCTGGCACCGCCCTGCATGACAGCGGGTGCGATGGAAGGCAGCAAACCGTATGTTGCTGCACCCGAGCACAACGAAAAACTGGGTTTTCCCGGTGAGTTGGTTGACGGCTGGCAGGAAAAGGCCATTGCCCGCATGGGTGAGATTGCCCGCACCAATAGAGCATTCAAGGTCTATCTCGATACCTGCATCAAATGCGGTGCCTGTACCGACAAATGCCACTACTACTTGGGGTCAGGCGATCCAAAAAACATGCCGGTGGCGCGTCAGGATCTGTTGCGCGCAGTCTATCGCCGCTATTTCACATTCGCGGGCAAATATTTCCCCAAGCTGGTTGGTGCGGTTGATCTCACACGAGAAGTGCTCGACGACTGGTATTCCTATTACCACCAGTGTTCGCAATGCCGCCGTTGCGCCGTGTTCTGCCCGGTGGGCATTGATACCGCTGAAATTTCCATGGCGGCCCGTGATATCATGGACCATATCGGCATGGGCCAGAAATACTGCAACGAAATCATCGGCAAGGTGATGGATATAGGCAACAATCTCGGCCTCAATGAAAAAGCCCTGAAGGCCACGATGGAAGACCTCGAAGAGGACATTGAGGACGAGACCGGCGTAGCAGTTCGTATTCCGGTCGACGAGAAGGGTGCCGATATCCTGCTCATCACCCCGAGTGCCGACTTTTTTGCCGAACCCCACATCGATGGCCTGATCGGTTATGCCAAGGTGTTCCATGCGGCAGGTGTCAGTTGGACAGTGAGTTCCTATGCCTCGGAAGCTGCCAATTTTGGCCTGTTTATCGGCTCGCAGGAAAACACCGCCATCCTCTGCAAGCGCATCCAAAAAGCTGCCAAAGATCTTGGCGTTAAACGGATTATTTTCGGTGAGTGCGGTCATGCCTGGCGTGTCGCCTACAATTTCCTCAATACATTGGGCGGGCCGTTTGACTTTTTGGACCAGAATTATCCCATTCCACAGCATATTCTGGAATTCACCTGGGACCAGATCGAGTGCGGTAATCTCAATCTCGACAAGTCAAGAAACGACAAATTTCGGCTGACATTCCATGATTCCTGCAATGTGGCGCGCGCATCGCGTATGGGCGATATGCCCGGTGGTCAGTTTGAAATTCCGCGAAATGTTATTAAGGCTGTCTGCAACAATTATTTCGAAATGCCGGAAGAAACCATCAAAGAGAAAACCCTGTGCTGCGGTGGTGGTGGTGGTCTTTTGACCGATGATTTAATGGACATTCGCAAGAAGGGGGCCAGCCCGCGCATGCACGCCATGCAGCAGGTGGAGCAGGATCACGGGGTCAACCATCTGGTGGCAATCTGTGCCATCTGCAAAACCCAGTTTGCCAAGATGTTGCCTGAATTTGGTTTTGAACGCGACGCAATACTTTCAATACATCAACTGGTTTCCAATGCGATTATATTGGAAGGCCAGATTGATGAAGACGATGATGATGATGATATCGACGAGATACCGGAACCACCCGGTGCCTCGGCAACCGGAGTTGGATCATGAACGAAATTTCCCAGGATAAAAACCTGACCTTTACCCGCTACGAAGGCGGTGAGAGACCGGATGATTGGGATCTGGAAGAAAAAATCTTCCAGCAGGACACGACATACAAGTGCCCGACCTATGTGCACAAGACGCCGCCGTGTCAGGGTTCGTGCCCGTCCGGTCATGAAATCCGCGGCTGGCTGTCGATTGCCCGTGGCATGGACAAACCACCGTCCGAGGATATGACCTGGCAGCAATATGCCTTTAACAAAATGCTCGAGGCCAACCCGTTCCCGGCCACCATGGGCCGCGTTTGCCCGGCACCCTGCGAGGATGGCTGCAACCGCAATGAAGTTGATGATTTTGTCGGCATCAATGCGCTTGAACAATATGTTGGTGACTGGGCCAATGATAACGATCTCAAAATCGTTGGTACACCGGATTTCGAAAGCGGAAAAAGCGTTGCCGTAATTGGTGGCGGACCTGCCGGCCTGACCGCTGCCATGTTCCTGCGCCGCAAGGGCCATGGTGTTACCATCTTCGAAAGCCACGCTGAACTCGGCGGCATGATGCGCTACGGTATTCCCGGATACCGCACACCGCGCGACATGCTTGACACAGAAATTGGCCGGATCATCGATATGGGCGTTGAACTGCGCATGTCGACAAAAGTTGGCGAAGACATTTCCCTTGAAGAACTCGATGAGCAGTTTGATGCCATATTCTGGGGCATCGGTGCCCAGTCGGGTCGCGGCCTGCCGATTGATGGTTTTGAAGGCACACCAAACTGCATGAACGGCATTGAATTTCTTGATGCCTTCAACCACGGCTGGGTCAAGGGCACAGCTGAACGGGTTGTGGTTGTCGGTGGCGGAGACACCTCCGTTGATGTTGCTTCCGTTGCCCGCCGCCTTGGCCACATCACCCATTCGGCACAAAAAGAGCACGCTGGCGGCGCGGTTATTGATTTCGCCGCCCAGGATGTGGCCGGAAGCCTGCGCCGCGAGGGTATGCAGGCAACGCTGACTTCGCTTTTCCCGATTGAGCAAATGACTGCTGCCGAGCGCGAACGCGAAGACGCCATTCGCGAAGGCATCGACATCAAAGGCAGCGTCATGCCGCTTGAAGTCATCAAGAACGATGATGGTCTGGCGATTGCACTCAAGCTTTGTGAGTGCAAAATGGAAGGCAACCGCCCGGTCGCTGTTGAAGGCACAGAATTTGAAATTGAATGTGACATCATCATCTCGGCGATTGGCCAGTTCGGCAACTTCGATGGCATTGAGGCCATGGATGCCGGCAATGGCTTCATCAAGGCCGATGGCCTTTATTCGGTTGCTGACAAGGAAAAGCATTTCGCCGGTGGCGATATCCTGCGCCCGCATTTGCTGACAACCGCAATCGGTCATGGCCGCATTGCTGCAGAAAGCATTGACCATTTCCTTTCCGGTTCACCACTCGACAAGCGCCCCAAGGTTGATGTCAACCATTTCAATCTGCTTAACGAGCTGCATCAACGCGGCAAGGATCCTGAGCAATACGACCACACTCAAATACGCGGCACCGACAGTGAAGAATTTGCGGTCCACAATTATGAAGACCGCTCTGCCACCCAGATCGTCACCCATGACGAATTGTACAAGGGGCATTTCGGATATGATGCTCGTGAGGTCCGAAACGAAATTCACATCAGTGCAAAAGATGTGTTGGGCAACTTTGAAGAGCGCATTGAGGGTCTGAGCGAAGAACAGGCCATTCACGAAGGCAATCGCTGTATGAGTTGCGGCATGTGCTTTGAGTGCAACAATTGCATTATTTACTGCCCGCAGGACGCTGTTTTTCGAGTCAAAAAATCGGAAGTTACCGTTGGTCGTTATGTGGACACCGACTATGACAAATGTATCGGCTGCCACATCTGCATGGATGTGTGCCCGACCGGATATATCAAAATGGGTCTTGGAGAATAGGCTTCATCATGAATATTGGATTGGCATCATTCGGTTGGGTTACATTGCTGGTAGTTGGCCTGCTGATACTTCTGCCGGCCGATTTTGCAGCGGCGCAAAGTACGCCGCCCAACAGCAGCCCTTTTGTGCTGGGTGTACCAAAGCCCATCATTCCCCAGGCTGCCAAGGGGCTCCAGTGCATTGCGCCCACAGATTTCATGCGCAAAAACCACATGAAACTGTTGAGCCATGATCGCGACAAAACCGTGAAACTGGGAGACCGGGAGATCAAGGCCAGTCTTAAGGATTGTGTTGCCTGTCATGTGGTCAATGGTGCCGACAACCAGCCGGTAACCTATGAAGATCCCAAATATTTCTGCCGGGTCTGTCATGATTATGTGGCGGTCAAGGTTGATTGTTTCGAGTGCCATGCGTCGGTACCAGGGATCACGATGAAAGGCGGGTTGAACCAAAAATCGTCGGAGGCAGAAGCACTTGCCGCCTATGTTCTTGGAGATGACAAGAAACTTAAACCCGACAAGCCGGACAAGGCAGAGTTAAAACCATGACGGAATTGACTACCACAAAGGCCGATCCTGTATCCGTTTCCCGCCGCACCTTTATTGGTGGCGCAGCAGCGGTTGCAACGGTGACACTTGCTCCAGGCATAACTGTTGTTGCCTATGGCAGCGATGGCGAGGACAAGCTGGTCAAGGGTGCCCGCTGGGGTCTGTTGATTGATGTCAACAAATGCCCGCAAAGCTGCAATGCCTGCGTTACGGCCTGTTCAAACGAACACGGTTGGGAAGATACCGGCAATCCGCTGACCGATGCCCAATGGATTCGCAAGGTGGATATCAAAGATATGAAAACCGGGCTTGAACAATCTCTGCCGGTCATGTGTCAGCACTGTGAAACGCCGCCCTGTGCAGATGTTTGCCCCACCGGAGCTTCCTTCAGGCGCGGCGATGGTATCGTGCTGGTTGACAAACACCTTTGCATCGGCTGCCGCTATTGCATGATGGCCTGCCCCTATCAGGCGCGTTCGTTTATCCATGAACCATTGACCGGTCAAAAGCCCTATTCGCCGCGCGGAAAGGGTACTGTGGAATCATGTACCTTGTGCGTTCACCGGGTCGATGTCGGAAGAATACCGGCCTGTGTCGAAGCGTGTGATGGTACAGGCAATGGCGCCATGATCTTTGGCAACATGAACGACCCCGAAAGTGAAATTGCCAAACGTATTGCTCAGTATCCTTCGACCCAGATCAGGGCCGACCTCGGGCTCGATCCTGGCGTTCGATATACCAACCTGTAGAGTAGTTACGATGGCTTCAAAAAGAACCGTATATATGGAACTCAAAGGAACCGTCAGCCTCTATGGCATTTTAGGTTTCTTCGGACTGTTCATTCTCGCGGGCCTAGGCGCTTTCTGGTATATGGAGGTTTATGGTCACATTGTATCCGGCATGAACAACCAGATTGTCTGGGGACTGCCGCATGTCTTTGCGATATTTCTGATTGTCTCGGCATCCGGTGCGCTCAATGTCGCCTCAATCGGCTCGGTATTCGGCAAGACAGCCTATAAACCAATGTCACGCATGTCGGGCCTTTTGGCTATTGCGTTGCTAATCGGCGGCCTGGCAGTACTGGTGCTCGACCTTGGACGTCCCGAGCGTATTATAGTTGCCATGACGGCCTATAATTTCAAGTCGATCTTCGCCTGGAATATCTTCCTCTATACCGGTTTTATGGTAATTGTCGGTGCTTATCTTTATCTGCAAATGTCACGCGGTATCAAACCTATCTGG
Source organism: Aurantimonadaceae bacterium (assembly GCA_003232595.1). GTDB lineage: Bacteria > Pseudomonadota > Alphaproteobacteria > Rhizobiales > Rhizobiaceae > SZUA-100. The sequence continues at coordinate 9,682 of QIIJ01000402.1, forward strand.
TTAAAAGCCGCAGGCATTACCGCCTTTGTTTGGCGCCTGCTGCTGACAACCGGCACCGGCTCTATCTTCGGCTGGCTGATTGCGCGCGAGGCATTTGATGCAGCCGTGCTGGCTCCAATGTTTGTCGCGATGTCGCTATCGTTTGGCATGGCATTTTTTATTCTGGTGTCACTGGGGGTCAACCGACTTGACGGGCGCGAGTTTGGCCCGGCCCTGCTTTCGCGCCTGGGTAAATTGCTGGGCATATTTGCAGCCGTCGTGCTTTATTTTGTGATGATTCAGCACCTGACCAACCTCTATGCAACCGAGCATCACGGGGTTGAGCGGTATATCCTGCTGGAAGGTGGCATTTTGACACTTTTGTTCTGGGTAGCCCATGTGATTATTGGAAATATTGTTCCTATGGCGCTGGTATTTCACCCGAAAACCGGCAAAAACCGCACCGCGATTGTCCTTGCGTCGGTTCTTGTAATCCTCGGCGGCATTGCGCAGATCTACGTCATTTTGATTGGTGGACAGGCCTATCCGCTGATGCTGTTTCCCGGTTACGAGGTTCAAAGTACCTTCTTTGATGGAACATTTGGAGAGTACACCCCAAGCCTGCCGGAATTGCTGTTGGGCCTTGGCGGTGTTGCAATTGCCCTTGCAGCCACCATTGTGGGCATGAAGGTCTTGAAAATTGTGCCAACGACCCTTGCCGACAGTGCAGTTGATCCCCATCATCGTGAAGCGGCCTAATGCACAATATTGATGACTGGCATGTTGCCAAAACTGTGAGTAACAACCATGCAGGAAGCCCATCCGTTTTCCAAATACATTGCCATTCTGGCCCGTGGCAAAACCAAAACACGGTCATTCACGCTTGAGGAATCCCGCGAATCGATGGCGATGATCCTGCGCGGCGAGGCGTTGCCGGAGCAGATTGGTGCTTTTCTGATGCTGATGCGGCTCAAGGAGGAAACGCCTGAGGAAATCGCAGGCTTTGCCATGGG
>QIIJ01000638.1 GCA_003232595.1 Aurantimonadaceae bacterium
ACCTGGGAAATCGACAGCCGGGCCTTTTCCAGATGACGGAAAAGGCCCGGCAAAAAGGTCCTGATGGTCACACCGTCGCTGCAGGAATTTTGAAGCCTTGCCACAACATCTTCAGGCAGGTTAGGGCCGGTGCACAAACACCAGTTCGATGCAAAAAAGCTCGAAAGACTGCGCGCCTTCAAAGCGGTTTCAATCAGGTTTGCCCCAAAAGCTCCACCACCGATAGTAACAATCACATCAAATGCCTCAATCTGCTGACTATCGGGGACTGCCTCTGCGCGGACAAACCCGGTGTAGTGGAGCTTATCCTTTACCCTTCCTGCCAGCGGGTAGGTATCATCAAGGGCAATCAATTGCGGGTCACTGTGAACCAGTATCGCATCAACATATTTATCAATATAAGCAAGGGTTTCTTCATTGCGGCCAACCTTGCGCTTTTCCTGCGATGTCACGACCATTGGCGGACAGGGTCGTTTTCGGGCCTCATCAAGCATGGCGGTGATTTCACCGCGCACCACTCTTCGCCCGAACGGCCATGCCTCAAACAGGATCAGATCGGGGTTCAAGTGGCTGAAAATTTCGAGCAGTTTCTCTTTGCGATTTGCCATATATTCATCGGTAAGCGGCTCACCGCTGCCATCCACATTAAAGGAATAGTCGGCGGCACCGGCCTTGATTGGTGGCAGATAGTGAATACTTTCGGCATCAACCTCTATACCGGGAAGGGGTTCACCGCCAAAAATAATTTCAGTTGAAAATCCGGCTTTGGCAAACCCCTGACACAGTCTGCGGGCGCGAAACACATGGCCGACGCCCAAAAGATGCTGTACATAAAACAGGATTTTTTTGCGGACCGCCCGGGTCATTTTATTTCAGTGGCAATTGTAGCCGCGCCGCCATTGAGCAACTCCACCAGCAAGGAGATTTCATTAGCAGCGTTAAAACCCTTTTCCACCCGCTTGCGCCCGTCTTCACCAAAACGGGCGCGCAATTCAGGATCGCAAGCAAGTTTCCCGATCGCATCTGCCAGCAGTGCCGGATTGTCTGGCTCCACCAGCAAACCGTTTGCACCATCCTCAATCAGTTCGGGAATGCCGGAAATCGGTGTCGAAATACAAACCAGTTTCTGGCTTTGGGCTTCGACAATCACATTTGGAAGACCATCACGATCACCATCAGCGGCAATACGGCAGGGCAGAACAAATAAATCGCTTGCCCGATAAGTATCAAGAACCGTCTGTTGCGATTGGGAGCCGCGAAAATCCAGGTTTTCAGACAGGCCAAGGCGCTTTCCCTGTTGTTTCAACTTATTCAGCAATGGACCACCGCCAATATGGGTCCAGCGCCAGAAAATATCTCCGGGCAGCAATGCCAAGGCGTCGAGAAGTGTATCAAGCCCCTTTTTCTCCACCGCACGGCCAACAGTGACGATCTGTATCGGGTCATTCCTGTCGCTGCCATTGCGGTTGGAAGGCCCGGATTCCGGCAGGGTAAAACGTTCCAGATTCAAGCCGTGATAAACCAGTTGAACTTTTTCGCTCCTGCTTGCAAGACCCTGAAGGTGTAGAGCACCTCCCGCAGTACAGGTTACCGTCCATTCCGCGTCATTGAGTTTTTCCGATAATTCCCAGTCCGGTGAGGTCCAGATATCCTTGGCATGAGCAGAATAGGCAAAAGGCAGTTGCCGTATCGTACCGGCATATCGGGTGACGCTGCCTGGCGTGTGAATAAAATGCCCATAGAGGAAAGTAAAATCTGACGGTAATTCAGCTGCCAGCACCAGCGCCTGCCCCCAGCGACGTATTCTGTTGGGCGTCCGGTCGCGCAATAAATCGTGCAACCAGATTTTTCGCGCCCTGCGATAGCCTTTCATGTGTCGTGCCCGCCACCAGGATTTTAAAAAACGCCAAGGTTCCTGATAGAGATATTCAGGCAGATAGTTGATTTCGGCTGAGATTTCCTGATGCACCGGATGGCGTTTACTGTCTGTCGGGTGGCGCAAGGATACAATCTGTAAATCAAATCCGGCTTTTTCCAGCGATAGAATTTCCTGGGCAATAAAGGTTTCCGAAAGGCGCGGATAGCCTTTCAGGATAACAGCAATCCTGCCGGTTCTGGCAGGTACCATCGCGCTCTGCCGCAGGGCGACTTCGACTTGATCGCAGACTTTTTCCAAACCGGCCAGATCTATATGATGATCCGACTGGGAAGGCTTTGGCCGATCCGGCAAATCACGCAATACCGTTGCCATGATTTCCGCATCGTCGGCCTTTTCCGCCTCAAGCATCGAAACCCAGCCAAGCTCACTTGCCCGTTCTGCCCGGATCAATTGCTCTTCCCGCGGTTCTGTCCGGGGCATGAACAATGCCGGGCGGTCAAATGACAAGATTTCGCAAAATGTATTGTACCCGCACATGCCAATAACGGCGGCGGAGTTGTTTAAGATGGTTTCCAGTTCATTGTCGAAATCTATTACGGTGATATTCTTCAGTTTTTCGGCACGCAGATGAATTTCCTCCTGGGTTTCGCCCTTCATGAAGGGGCCGAGAACCATAACCAGCGGAAATGTCAGCCGTCGGTTGTGCTCACGTGCAGCAAGCACATTGCGCATCAGCCCAGCTCCATCACCACCACCGCCAGCCGTTACCAGAATGTAATTTTGTGGCAGATTATGAGCCATGTGATGTTCGGTGGACGGAATTTCACGGCGCAGAAATCCAGTATAGGTAATACGTTCCTCCAGCCCTTCCGGCAGATCAATTCCCTGCAATGGCTGCCAGAAGGATTTAGGACCATAGACCCATATCTGGTCATAGAGCTCATCAATGCGGGCCGGGACATTCTTTTTGGTCCATTCCCTTTCCAGCAATTCGGCAGAATCCAGCACATCCCGCAAACCCAGCACCAGCGTTGTGCCCCGTTTTTTGAGCGCTATCAGGGTGGTCTCAAGTTCACCACGCAGACCCAGCGGCTCCTTGTCGACAATCATGATATGGGGGTCAAAGGCCTCGGCAGTGCCTTCGATTACCGAGCGGCGCATTTCAAGGGTGTCTTCAAGATCGATATGATCGCCAATCGAAGTATAATCACCATTATAGAGCTTGATAACGCTCGGGATTTTGACAAAATCGACCCGGGCTCGGAAATCAAAGGCACCAGCAATCTGGGAACCGGAGATGATCAGGACGGTTACCCCTTTGAACCGTTCCACCAGTGCATGGGCGATAGCCCTGCTGCGCCTTAAATGGCCCAGCCCGAATGTATCATGGCTATACATTAGAATGCGGATGTTATCCAACCGCTTCATGCCGGCGGGTTCTGGGTTCATGGCCTACTGTTCTTGATTTTTTAGATGGCGTGGACCCTATGCCCAATTCCGACAGCCTGCAACAATTTATCCTGACTGCGCGGCAATTTGTTCACCGTTGATAGCTGGCCTGCCCAAAGAGTAGTAGTCAATGCCCTGTTCGGCCATTTTGTAGCGATTATAAAGATTGCGAAAGTCGATCACCACGGGCGACCTCATTGCAGGAACAAGACTTGCCCAGTCAATATCCCTGAATTCCTCCCACTCTGTCAGCATCAAAACAGCGTCGGCATCCCTGGTGGCGGCAATGACAGATGCAGCAGTCTCAAGGTCCGGAATAGCTGTTTTTGCGGTTTCCATCGCCTGCGGGTCATAGGCAACAATATTGGCGCCTTGTTTTTGCAGCAAAGGGATGATGACAGTTGAGGCCGCCGAGCGAATATCATCTGTATTGGCCTTGAATGCCAGGCCAAGTACAGCAATTTTTTTGCCGGACAAATCAATATTGCCATTGCATTGATCATGCCAGGACCGGGCACAGAATTCGGCAATTCTTTTACCCAGTCGCCGGATGTGAAAGGAATTGGACGCCACAACTGATTCAACAATGTGAACCGGACAGTCCGCCTCCTGTGCCTGGATAGTCAGGGCCAGGGTATCTTTTGGAAAACACGATCCGCCATAGCCGGGGCCCGGTTTAAGAAAAGCTTTGCCAATCCGCTCATCAAGCCCCAATGCTTCTGACAGCGCCTCCACATCGGCCCCGACAGAATCACACAAATTGGCCATTTCATTGATAAATGCGACCTTGGTGGCAAGGAACGCATTGGCCGAATATTTGATCAGTTCAGAGGTTTCCAGCGTGGTGAAAACAATTGCAACACCATCGTCAGTAAAGGACGCGTAAAGTTGTTCCATTGTCGCGCGGGCCTGAGCATCCCTCACGCCAACAACAATTCTGTCTGGCCTCTTGAAATCCCGGACTGCACTGCCCTCGCGCAGAAATTCCGGATTGGAGACTACAGAAAATTCCGCGTCAGGGTTTTGCCGGGCAATAATCCGTTCAATCCGGGTGCAGGTGCCGACGGGAACTGTGGATTTGACGATAATAAGGGTCTGACCCTCAAGTGAGCAGGCAATTTGCCGGGCTGCGGTTTCAACATAGGATAAATCTGAACGACCGTCATCTCCTTGCGGTGTTCCCACAGCAATAAATACAATGTCTGCCTGCGCCACACTTACAGGCAGATCAGTGGTGAAATGTAGTTGCCCCCGCTCCTGTCCCCTCGCCAGCACTTTGCCAAGACCAGGCTCATAAATCGGGATTTCACCCAGGTTGAGATTGTCAATCTTCTTATCATCAACATCAACACAGGTGACATCAAATCCGATATCGCAAAGACATACCCCTGTTACCAGACCGACATAGCCGGTTCCAATTACCGTAATTTTCATCTTGACCCTGATATCGCCTGCGTCAGTTTAACCTGGAAATTCAATATCAATTTTCCATGACCTCAATCGTTGGATTTGCATTGCAAACCCGGCAAAACCGGCAAAATGCCAGCGTGTTGGCGCAGCTATAACGGATAACTTCAGTTATTGCACCGGAAAAATCACCCTTATCGCCATCAGCAATCTGAGCGTTGAACAAAGCTGTTTTCACTATCTGGTTGAGTGCGTTCATGTTGAATTAATTATGAGCAAAGATTTCTGTACCGTTCATGATCGGGTTACCATCACTGTGTATTGTGAAAACTCTGATTGTCTGGGGACAATGCTGTGAAGCGTAACAATATATTCAGTAACAACGAAGTTGAAAAGCGTGTGCCTAAGGAGATTTACTTGTCTCTGGTTGCATCTTTGTACGCAGACAAGAAATCCCTGGTATTTGGAATGTTGGGTTCGTCACTGACAATTTTTGTCATGGGGATAAAAACCGGATCACTGCCACTGTATTTGTTTGCCGTATTCCTCATACTGGTGGGCCTGATGCGTTGGATTGATGCTTTTGCATTTGATAAAGTCAAAGACACCGTTTCCAGCCGGGCCAGTATCAACAACTGGGAAACCCGATATACTGCGGGTGCTGCAATTTATTCAGCAATATTGGGAGCCTGGTGTTTCTACAGCTTTTATGTTCTTGATGATACCGTTGCGCAATTGATAGCCACATCGGCAACACTAGTTAACATGATAGGCGTATTCGGGCGTAATTTCGGCATCAAACGCCTGGTAAATATTCAAATGGTGCTTTTGAGCGGCCCACTGGTAGCCGGGCTGATTTCCCATCTCGATCCCTATCTGACGCTTCTTGCGGTCATGTTGTTGCCCTTTGTTTTGAGCGCAAGAGCCATCGCTGACCGTCTTCGCAGTACATTGCTGGCGGCAGTCATTGGTAAAAACAAGGTGAGTAAACTGGCACAGCAATTCGACACAGCACTCAACAATATGCCTCAGGGCCTGTGTATGTTTGATGAACATTCAAACCTTGTTGTTGCCAATGAAAAAGCCACTCAGTTGATGGGCATCGATTTCGCCAGGCAAACCGGCAGTAGTTTTCGCAGCCTGATTTCGAGTTGCGTGAAAAACAATCTGATTACAGCCAGGGATTCCAGGCGGTTGCTGCAACATATGGAAAAATACACAAACGAGGCCAATGTTCCGCCAATTCAGGTTCGGGTATCCGAAGAGCGGACATTGCAGTTCACATTTCAACACATGGAAAATGGCGGTACGGTCGCAGTGTTTGAAGATATTTCAGAGCGGCTTGCGGCTGAAAAGAAGATCAAGCATATGGCACGCTATGATTCTCTGACCGGACTTCCCAACAGAGCCTATTTCAGAGCCTTGATGAACAGTGCTCTCTCAAAATGCAACTCAGAGCGCAATTGTGCTGTGCTGGTACTCGATATCGACGAATTCAAGCAGGTCAACGACACTTTGGGTCACCCTGTTGGTGACGAATTGTTGCGTGGTGTCGCTGACAGGCTGAAAAGCATTGCCGGCAAAAATTACCCGGTCTCAAGATTTGGCGGCGATGAGTTTGTCGTACTACTACCGGAATTGCGTTGCCAGGAAGAGGCATCCGCACTTGCAGGAATCATCATCGACGTTTTAAAAACCACCTTCCGAGCCGGTGGGCACGAAATTGTCGTCGGGGCCAGCATTGGAATTTCCTCGACAATCGACAGCCTTGCAAATGCAGATACCCTGCTTCGCAATGCCGATTTGGCGTTGTACCGCGCGAAAACCCAAAGCAAGGGTGTCTGGCGATTCTATCAGCCGGAAATGGGTGTGCAGATGGAGGCCCGTCTCGGGCTGGAAAGTGATTTGCGACAGGCGCTGCGCAATGATGAGATGCATGTGGTTTTTCAGCCGCTGATTAATGTAAAATCCCACCGAATTACCACCTGTGAGGCGCTGGTGCGCTGGCAACATCCGGAAATAGGCAACATTCCACCATCAAACTTTATTCCATTGGCAGAGGAGATGGGACTGATTGTCGAAATCGGCCAATGGGTATTAAACCGTGCCTGTATTGAATGCAGCAAATGGTCAAACAGCGTTTGTGTAGCAGTTAATTTGTCAGCCATACAATTCAAGCGCGGCGACATTGTCGATACGGTCAAGAATGCGCTTGCGGTTTCCGGATTGCCACCCAACAGGCTGGAGCTTGAAATTACTGAAAGCGTTATGCTGCAGGATCTGGAAGAAACGCGGATTATACTGGACAGATTGTGCGAAATTGGCGTCCAGATATCACTGGACGATTTTGGCACCGGTTATTCAAGCCTGAGCTATCTGCATAATTTACCGCTGCATAAGGTCAAGATCGATCGCTCCTTTGTCATGGAAATCAATACGGATGAGAAATCCCTGACCCTCTGCAAGAATATTGCCCAGATGGGCAAGCAACTTGGATTGTCCGTTGTGGTTGAAGGTGTTGAAACCGAAGAACAGCTTGAAACTGTTACCAGGGAAGTTAATCTCGACGAGGTCCAGGGGTTTTTATTCTCGCCGCCCTTGTCTGCAGACCGTATTATCGAGATGGTATCAGCATTCAGCAAAAGCGCTGTTAATCCGGTTGGCGGGAATTTAAAAACAATCCGGTCCTCCATAAATGCGCCCAAATCTGAAACCAGTTGACCATCATTAACTGTCAATAAAAAATTAACTATAATATACAATTCACCGCTTTTCTTGTGGTTAATAAAGTGTTAACAAATCCCTTAAGTAAAACCAGTGCTTACAGGGGCAAAAATGCGCGGTTCGGACGAAAGTCCCAGACTCTCCTTTTTGGAGCGGATGGGTGAGTTTTTCGATATTGTTGAATTCAGACAAGCAATTGATGGTGAAGATCTGGAGGCAATCTACAGATTACGCTACAATGCCTATCGGCGTGAAAATTTCATCAACTCAAACGCTGAAAGAATTTGCACCGATGAACTCGATCATGTGCCAAACAAGCATGTTTTCGGAATTTATATTGCCGGCAGGCTGGTAAGTTCAATCCGCTTGAATATTCTTTCATGGTCTCATCCATACTCTCCCAGTATGATGGCATTTGGCGACATTGTGCAGCCATGGCTGGATCAGGGCCAGATATTCATTGACCCCAGCCGATTTGTTACCGATCAGGAAGCCTCGATCCAATTTCCTGAATTGCCAATGGCAATGATGAAGATTCCTGTTATGGCAGCTCAATATTTCAATGCCAACTACGGCTTGTCATCAATCCGCACTGAGCATGCCGCATTTTACAAACGGATATTTCGCTCCCGCCCGGTGTCTAAGGTGCGCAAATTTCCATATGTGGACATGCAGGTGATCCTGTTAAAAACCGAAACGCAGGATGCTGACAGGGGCGTATTTGCTCGATATCCGTTTTATCGGTCAAATTATCTTGATCGCCGTCTGCTATTCCGCGAGAATTCTGTATTGCCGCTGTCAAGAACAGAAAATTCGATGGTTCACCCCGCCTGACCGGGCGATATTGTCGCCAAATTAAAAAAAACACAGGTTGATCGATCAGTTCTTGCTCTTTACCGTCGGCGCCAGCAAAATACATTCAGGGCGACCATCCGATGAACTCAACCGGCAAATTACCAGACTGGACAGAAGGTACAAAACTTGATCAGACAGACCCGCTGGCGATGGCGCGGGATCTGTTTTTTCTGCCGGAGGACATCATATACCTTGATGGCAATTCACTCGGCGCGGCTCCTGAAGCGGCCATTGCAGCCGTTAATAATACCGCTCATAACGAATGGGCCGGAGAGCTGATCGGCAGTTGGAATTCCGCAGGCTGGTTTGAACTTCCTTCAACATTTGGAGGGATTATTGCCGAAATCATCGGAGCCGCATCCCATGAGGTTGTGGCTTGCGACACCACATCAATTAACATCTACAAGGCACTGCACGGTGCCTTGTCCCTGCGCCCGGAACGCTCAACAATTGTTGCAGAAGGCGGCAGTTTTCCGACCGACCTCTATATGGTCGAGGGGGTTCTTGCCAGTAACTCAACATCAAAAGCGCTGCTGGAAGGCGTTGACGGGGACCAAATCGAAACGCTGATTGACGGCGAAACAGCCGTAGTCCTGGTCAATCATGTGGATTACCGCAGCGGCAAAGTGCGTGATATTGCAGCACTTGCTGAAATTGCCCACGCTCATGGTGCATTGATAATTGTCGATCTTTGCCACAGCGCCGGTATCATGCCGATTGAATTGAATTCATGTAATATTGATCTGGCGATTGGCTGCACTTACAAATATCTCAATGGCGGCCCCGGTTCGCCTGCCTTCATTTTTTGTGCAGAACGCCATTTGGCTGATATCCGCCAGCCGCTCTCGGGCTGGTGGGGTCATGATACGCCCTTTGCTTTTGAGCAGGGATATCGCGCCGACCCGGGCATTCGCAAGTTTTTGTGTGGCACACAGCCGATCCTTTCATTTCAGGCGATGAGGGCCGGGCTGGAAATCACCCGGCAATTTGACATTGCAGACATTCGTCATAAAAGCCGTCAACTAACCGGCCTGTTTATCAAGATCGTCGAAGACTGGTGCGATAAATATCAAATTGGTATTTTCAGCCCGCGTGATGCAGATCAACGTGGCAGTCAGGTGTCACTTACTCATGAATACAGCTATGCCATTGTTCAGGCGTTGATCGAGCGCGGGGTGATTGGTGATTTTCGCGCGCCCAACATCATGCGTTTTGGCTTTGCCCCGCTCTATCTCAGCTATAGAGACGTTGAACGAGCCGCCTCAATCCTGAAAGAGGTGCTCGACACAGAATTATGGCGCGAACCCCGGTTTGCAAAAGTATCCACTGTAACGTGAGAACCCGCAGCCTGTGTGTTATACCAAGGGCGCTAACCTTTAAATGCTGCTGCTGTGATATGCGAGTAAACGACGAGCCGCCGCTCGTGCGGCGCGCCTCGCAGGCCCGAAACGAAGTGGAGGAATGGCCGTGAGAGAACGTGATTCAAAGGCTACCGCCTTTGGTATAATCTAATTCAGGAGTAATCTATGGTATCTGTTCTTTCAACCCTTGCCGTTATCGCTATGGCGGCCGTTGCCATCGTGCTTATCCTGGGTCTGTGGAACATGATGAAAGCTGGTAGTGCGAACAGGTCGCAAAAACTGATGAGGTTGCGGGTGGCAACCCAGGCTATTGCGGTTGTCCTTATTGTTGCTGCAATTTATTTCGCCAGTTGACCTTGCGCGCATTGATGATAGCCCACTAAAGTTCAGGCAGTTATATTTGTCAGAGCGAAAGTCTATGGTTGTTCTCAACAAGATTTACACCAAAACCGGTGATGATGGCACAACAGCGCTTGGGTCCGGTGAGCGTCGCAAGAAATATGACATGCGGGTTTGCGCCTATGGCACCGTGGATGAAACCAATGCAGCTATAGGCATGGCAAGGCTTCATACATCTGACGATGAGGTTCTCGATAAAATGCTGCAATGCATTCAAAATGATCTGTTTGATCTGGGCGCCGATCTGGCGACGCCTGAAAGCGAGAGCCCATCAGAAATTGAACCATTGCGTATTGTTGAAAACCAGGTCTTGCGGATTGAACAGGATATTGACCGCATCAACAAGGCGCTTGATCCACTGCGCTCATTTGTTCTGCCCGGCGGGTCGCAAGCTGCGGCCTGTTTGCACCTTGCCCGGACAATTTGCAGGCGTGCAGAACGGATTGTTGCAGAGCTTGCGGAAAACAAATCTGAGAAAATCAACCCGG
>QIIJ01000094.1 GCA_003232595.1 Aurantimonadaceae bacterium
TCACCCGCATCATGTTGCCATCCTTGCCGCAAAGACCGATGGCGCGCGCGCCCTGTGAGTTGAAGTCAGAGACAATCTTTTTGTTGATGGAGCCTGCAAGCACCATTTCGACGATTTCCACTGTTTCGCGATCGGTGACCCGCAACCCGCCGCGAAAATTGCTTTCAATCCCCATCTTTTCCAGCATCGCGCCAATCTGCGGCCCGCCGCCATGAACGACAATGGGGTCAACACCCGATTGTTTCAACAGCGCCACATCACGGGCGAATGCCTTGCCAAGTTCAGCGTCCCCCATTGCATGACCACCATATTTAATGACAATGCATTTGCCCTCATATTGCTGCATATAGGGCAGCGCCTCGGACAAAAGGCTTGCCTGCAATTTGCCGTCAATCGGGGAAATATCAGATTTGTTCATGGAATTCAGTACAATCGCGCCTCAGTAGACGAATGTCTTAGACTGAAACCAAATGGGAGGGAAGCACCCATTGCAGCACATCTACTGCATCAGTTCAGCCATCACCGCACGCAACTCATCCAGCCCGGTTTTTTTCTCGGATGATGTGGCAATAATATCAGGATGAGCGGCAGGGTGTTTTTTTATCTGATCCAGAGTTTTCACCATCAGCTTTTCAACTGCAGGTGGTTTGATCTTGTCACACTTTGTCAACACCAGCTGATACACTACAGCAGTCTTGTCGAGCAGGTTGAGAACTTCTTCGTCGTTGGGTTTGATCCCATGGCGGGCATCAATCAGCACAAATACCCGGCGCAGGGTCGAGCGCCCGCGAAGATAGGCGAAAATCAACCGGGTCCAGCGCTCAACCACATCTTTTGGCGCTTTGGCATAGCCGTAGCCTGGCATATCAACAATCGCACCCGGCGGCAGGGAATTTTCCCAGTTGCCGTCAGGAATAAAATAATTGAGTTCCTGGGTTCGCCCCGGTGTGTTGGAGGTTCGTGCCAGACGATTCTGGCCCACAAGCGCGTTGATCAACGATGACTTGCCCACATTGGAACGCCCGGCAAAAGCTACTTCGTTTGGCCCTTCATTGGGCAGAAACTTCATGGCCGGTACACCGCGAATAAATATCCACGACCGGGCAAAGAGCGCAACTCCCGCGTCAATTCTTGCCTGATCGTTGTCGGTCATCAAAATTACCTGCACCTGGAACCCGGAGTTATTCCGATTCTTCCTTGGGTTTTTTCTTGAACAGGTCTCTCAGATTATCCCACAACTCGATCCTCACACCCTGCCGCCGCATGATCATGCCCTGTTGCAGGATGGTGAGGAAGTTGTTCCAGGCCCAATAGATTACCAGACCGGCCGGGAAACTTGCCAGCATGAAGGTAAAAACAACCGGCATCCAGGTAAAGATCATTGCCTGGGTCGGGTCCGGCGGGGTCGGGTTCATCCGCATTTGCAGGAACATGGTAATGCCCATCGCCAGCGGCCAAACACCAACCATCATCAGTTGCGGCACATCAAAAGGCAGAAGCCCGAAGAGATTAAACATCGAGGTCGGGTCGGGAGCCGCCAAATCCTGAATCCAGCCGAAAAACGGTGCCTGCCGCATTTCAATGGTGACATACAACACCTTGTACAGTGCAAAAAATACCGGGATCTGGATCAGCATCGGCCAGCAACCGGCGGCCGGATTGATCTTTTCCTTTTTATAAAGCGCCATCATTTCCTGCTGCTGTTTGGCCTTGTCCTCCGCATAGCGCTCGCGGATCTGTGTCATGGCTGGCTGCATTTTTTTCATATTGGCCATCGATACATAGGACTTGTTGGCCAGCGGATAGAAGAACAGTTTCAGGATTACCGTCACAATCAAAATCGCCACGCCAAAATTGCCAACAGCCGTATAGATCCAGTCCATCAACTTGAACAGCGGCTTGGTAATAAAATAAAACCAGCCCCAGTCGATCAGATTGGAGAAATTCTTGATCTCGAGGTCAGCCTCATAGCCGTCAAGGATAGACACCTGTTTTGCGCCGGCAAAAAGGCGGTTTTGGACAGTGGTCGTATTGCCGGGACTGACGATCATCGGTTCACCGATATAGTCCGCCTGATACTGGGGTCTCCCCTTGTTGAAAAATGCAAAACGACCATTGAATTTTTCGCCCGGTATCAGCGCAGTCGCCCAGTATTTATCAGTAATACCGAGCCAGCCAGAGGAAGTCGGTTGCAGTTTTGTGGCAAGGTCGTCTTCTATTTCATCATAGTCGATTTCAACCAGACCTTCTTCGCCAACATCGCCAATCAGACCCTCATGCAGCACAAAAATGCCTTCGGTTTTTGGTTTGCCAAACCGCGCAATCCGGCCATAGGACTGCAGGGACACAGGCCCGGATGTGCCATTTTCCACACTGTCGCTGATCAGAAACATATAGTCCGCATCAATACTGATGATGCGCTTGAATATCAGCCCCTTGCTGTTTTCATACAACAGTTCAACCGGCGTATCCGGGCTAAGCTGGTTACCACGCGTGACTTTCCACAGGGTGGTTGCCTGGGGCACTTCGCCGGTTGCCTCATTGCCAACCCAGCCAAATTCCGCAAAATAGGCCCCTTCCGGTGTCGCCTTGGGAGACAGCAGCACAATTATTGGGCTCTCCTTGTCAATGGTTTCGCGATAGTCCTTGAGTTTTAAATCATCGATGCGTCCGCCACGCAGATTGATCGAGCCCAGCAGTCGTTCGCTGTTGATCGGCAATCTTGGATCTGCAAGCAACGCCGCTTCCCGGCTGTTGGTTGTACCTTCTTTCTGTTCCGCCGGTGTTCCGGGAATATCGCCATTCTCCCCAGCCGGTCCGGTGGCAGAAGGAATGGCGCTGTCACCTGCTGCAGGAACCGTCTTGCCGGGCTGGGTATCGACGGTTGCCGCTTCACGACTGGCGGCAATCTCGGCGGCTTTTCGCTCGGCCTCGATACGCGGGCTGACGACAAATGTCTGCCAGCCGATCAACACAGCCAGTGAGAGCACCATTGCAAGAATAAAATTCTTGTTATTTTCCATAAGACATTGATCCGGTAGTCTGTGGGTTACAGGTATTTGCTGCCTGCCTGTTGTGGCATGATTCTGCTTTCAAGGGTTTTATATAGGACACCTTTAGCGCTTCTTGAATGATCTTTTTTTATCCACCCGCTGAAGCCCGGTGGAAAGCTCTCCAGTCAGGTCGCAAAAAGGTGCTTGCAGGGCAGGTTTTCTGGCAACAAGAACATAGTCAGTTCCGGGTCGGACATTGCGCACGCCGTTGAGGCGAATGGCCTCGCGCAAGCGGCGGCGGATACGGTTTCTGACGACTGAATTGCCGACCTGTCTGGTAACAGTGATGCCAAAGCGGGCCACATCAGACCGAAATGAGGATGGATTGCCTTGATTGTTCTGGTTCGACTGCCCTGCCTGCAGAGAAAAATGGCGCCCGTGTGAGCGAACGCCTTTTTTGACGGCAAGAAAATCCCGGCGGTTTTTCAGCCGCTCCACCTTGACTGCAATCGGGTCATTCATGGGCAGGCACCGGATTGATCAACGGGACAAATTCCGAGTTTTCAGGCGGAAAGCTTCTTGCGCCCCTGGCCGCGACGGCGGGCAATAACCTTGCGTCCGGCGGCAGTTGCCATGCGTGAACGATATCCGTGACGGCGTTTTCTGACCAGTCGGCTCGGTTGATAGGTGCGTTTCATCATCTTTCCCGCACCACAGCGCGGGCCTCTTGCTTAAAATCATTAGATAGTGGGAATATTATCCGTACCGCGCCAATTTTTCCAGCCACACGCCATAGAAAATTATCGCCGGATGAACTGCACCCAATCGTCAGGCGCTTATAGGCAGAAGGCTAAATTTAGTCAATTACCAAAAAACCTCGGTTGGAACGCCCGCTCAGTCTTCTTGACCGGTACTCGCAATCACACGTATTTCAACAATGGCCTCTTCCCGGCGAAGACCCGCAACTTCTACAGCTGTCCATGCCGGATAGGGCTTGACAACATATTCACACCGGATGGCATTAAAGAGGTCAAAATGACTGCGTAGCCCGATATGATAGCTTGTCATTTCAACAATTGATCCAAATGACAGACCTGCTTCGCGCAGGACAATGCCTGTCTTTTCAAAGACATTACGTATCTGCGCCTCCGGATCAACCGGCATCTGGCCTTGTGCATCTGCTCCCGTGACCCCTGTCAGAAAAACGTGATTGCCGGAAACAAGGCCCGGGGATACTTTCAACTGGTCACTTGCCGTACGAAACTCAGGCGGAATGATTGGGATCCTGGTCATCTGTCAACCTTTCATCAGACGCATCGTCACCATTGTGACCATCCCCGCCGGAATGTTCAACGTCCATTCTGTGTGCGCGGGCCATCTACAACCCTAATTCGATCCGGCGCCGCCTCATCCTCGATATCGATGTTTACACGGTCTTCAATTATTTGTGAGATAACGTGTATGTGTTCTCAAGTCCTCGTGCATGATTGCGAGTTAAGTTTATTGGCGTTCGCCTGGCGCGCGCACCAACTATACCGGATACCGGCCTGATCAAAAACCATACACACGCGTCATCTTGAAAGAAAAAGTTCTAATGGATACACAGGAAAACAGCGCCGCCCCGCTAAAACCGTTTGATATGAACCAGCCGATGAACTCCCAGACTGCCAAAACCACCTCGCCGCTTAAGCGATGGGGCCCGGTTGCGCTTATTGTCGCCATTCTGGCCGGGGGTTATATGGCCGGTTTGAACGAATATTTCTCGCTTGATTTCATTACCGCCAACCGTGACAAACTGATGGGATTTGTCGAAGGCAATTTTGCACTGGCTCTTGTCGCCTATTTTCTCATTTACACAACAGCGGTGGCCGTATCCTTTCCCGGTGCCAGCCTGATCACAATTATCAGCGGCTTTCTGTTTGGCTGGTTTGTCGCAGGACTGGTCACGATATTTGCCGCAACCACTGGCGCCTCCATAATTTTTCTGGCTGCCCGCACTTCCTTTGGCGAACTGTTGAAAGAAAAAGCCGGAAAGCGCATTGCAAAAATTTCGGAAGGTTTTCGCAAAGATGCCTTTCAATATCTTCTTACCCTGCGCCTTGCACCGATATTTCCCTTCTGGATCATCAATCTGGCCCCTGCCCTGTGCGGCATGAAGCTCGGCCCCTATGTGGTCGCCACCTTCATCGGCATCATCCCCGGCACATTTGCCTATGCCTATCTCGGCCAGGGCCTGGGTACTACAATTGACGGAGATGGCTCCATTATTACCCCGACACTGGTCGCAGCCCTTGCAATACTGGCACTGGTTTCCACCATCCCGATATTGGTCAAGCGACTGAAAAAGAACAAGACATAAGCCCCGTCAATCATCTAAACTACAACTCTAAAACAACCCGGGGATGAAATGAGCGAACTGTTAAAACCGGATATTTGCGTTATAGGCGGCGGCTCCGGCGGATTGACCGTTGCAGCGGCTGCCGCAGCCTTCGGCGTTTCCGTGGTGCTGGTGGAAAAAGGCAGGATGGGCGGCGACTGCCTTAACTATGGCTGTATTCCCTCCAAGGCACTGATAGCAGCTGGAAAACAGGTGCAAACCATCCGCGATGCCCCAAAATTCGGTGTCACAGCAGGTAATCCCCAGGTTAACTTCCGCAAGGTTCATGATCACATTCATGGCGTCATTGATGCCATCGCCCCTAATGATTCCGTTGAACGTTTTACAGCACTCGGTGTCAAGGTTATTGAAGCGCCCGGCGCTTTCAAAGACGCCAAAACCCTTGTTGCCGGTGACTATGAAATCAAGGCCCGACGCTTTGTAATTGCCGCCGGCTCCTCCCCCTTTGTGCCGCCGATCAAAGGGCTTGAAGACGTCGACTATTTGACCAACGAAACCATCTTTGATGAAACCCGCAAACCTGGCCATCTGATCATCGTCGGCGGCGGCCCGATCGGCATGGAGATGGCCCAGGCCCATTGTCGTCTTGGTGCCCGGGTCACGGTGCTGGAAGGTCTTGTGGCGCTGGGCAAGGATGACCCGGAATTGACCGCCATTGCGCTGGATAATATCCGCGCAGACGGGGTTGTCATTTACGAGGGCACAAAGGTGGTGGGTGTTGAAAAACACGGCAAGTCCGGCATTCGCGTAGCCATAGAAAACAATGAAGGCACATCGCATGTCGACGGCACCCATTTGCTCGTCGCCACCGGACGTGCTGCCAATGTCAACAATCTCGGCCTTGAAGCTGCCGGTATTGAGTTCGACCGGCGCGGCATCAAAGTCAGCACCAAATTGCGCACGAGCAACAAGCGCGTTTATGCAATCGGCGATGTTGCCGGTTCACTGCAATTCACCCATGTGGCAGGTTATCACGCGGGTCTTGTATTGCGCGCCATCCTGTTTCGCCTCCCGGCAAAGGAAAATACCCACATCATTCCGTGGGCTACCTATACCGATCCTGAAATTGCCCATATCGGCCACACCGCAGAGACTGCAAAAAAGAAATTTGGCGATATTCGTGTTCTGCGCTGGCCTTATCTTGAGAATGATCGTGCCCGAACCGAGCACAAGACAAATGGCCTTATCAAGGTCATCACCCGCAAGAATGGCCGCATTGAAGGAGCCTCGATTGTCGGGCAGAATGCCGGTGAAATGATCAATTTCTGGGCATTGGCCATGTCGAAAAAAATGAAGGTGTCAGACATTGCAGGCTATGTCGCACCCTATCCAACCATGACAGAGATAGGCAAACGCGCCGCTTCGTCCTATTATATGCCAACGACCCGCAAACCAATGGTGCGGAAACTGATAGGATTCTTGCGGATATTTGGATAAACAGGACCGGGAAACCAGGTTGGACAAAAACGAAAACATAACCGGGCTTGAGACCAAAGCTCCCCTTGAAGCCACAAGGAACAAGAACGACCGCGCTGCGGCCAGTCGCCTGACATTCTTTACCGGATTGTCGGGGAAACTGCTGTTTTTGACAGTGTTGTTTGTTATGATTGCCGAAGTGATGATCTTTGTGCCCTCGGTTGCCAATTTTCGCGTCACGTGGCTGAAGGAACGCCTTCACACCGCAGAGGCGGTGAGCCTGGTATTCGATGAAAAACAGGCCATAGACCTTTCGCAGGAAATCCAGGACGATTTGCTCAGGGCCACCCAGGCAGAAGCGATTGCCCTGCGCAGTTCAGGTGTCGCCCGATTGATTGCCAGCGATACCATGCCCTCAGAGGTGGCCCGCCACATCATCCTCAATGACAACTCCATGACCGGACCGGTGCGCCTGATACTGGATGCCTTTGATACCCTGATATATGGCGGCAACCGCACCATTCGAGTGGTGACCAGCCTGATGTATGGCGACGGCAATATCGAAGTGGTCATGCGCGATGGGCCCCTGCGCGATGCAATGTTAATCTACGCACGCAACGTCTTTTTTCTGTCGCTGGCGATATCGCTATTTACCGCATTTTTTGTTTTCCTCGCCATCCGCTGGCTGCTGATCAGGCCAATCCAGAACATGACCACCAATATGATGGACTTTTCCAGGGATCCGGAGGACGCCAGCCGCATTATCAGGCCATCGAAGAGAAACGATGAAATCGGGATTGCCGAAGATCAACTGGCCGGAATGCAGGGCGAATTGCAGTCCACCCTGCAAAGCCAGAAACATCTGGCCAATCTCGGGCTGGCGGTATCAAAAATCAACCACGACCTGCGCAATATTCTTGCCTCCGCCCAGCTGTTTTCCGACCGTCTGGTATCCCTGCCTGATCCGACGGTTCAGCGTCTCGCGCCCAAGCTTGTACGCACTATCGATCGCGCGGTTTCCTACACCCAGTCAGTATTATCCTATGGCAAGGCTGTGGAAGCTTCGCCGGAGCGGCGGCTGATCAATTTGCAGAAACTTATTGATGATCTGGCCGAATTGCTGGCGCTTGACAGGCAAGGGGAAGTGGATTTCATCAACAATGTCCCCGACGATCTGGAAGTTGATGCCGATGCCGAGCAATTATTCCGGGTATTGCACAATCTTGCCCGCAATGCCCTTCAGGCGATGGAGCAGAACCGCGATCGCGCCCATGTCAGCCGCTTAACCATCGCCGCTGATCGTGGGGAAAGCAGCGTCTCAATCGCCGTCACTGATACCGGCCCCGGCATACCCGAACGCGCCCGCGAAAACCTGTTCGAAGCATTTTCCGGGTCAACCCGTGCTGGCGGCACCGGGCTTGGTCTTGCCATTGCCGCAGAAATCATCCACGCCCACGGTGGAAAAATCACCCTTGAAGAGACCCAGACATCCGGTTCAACTTTCAAAATCTGGCTGCCGGACCAACCGGTGGATCTCAACGCCGCCCGCGCACTCAAAACCGCCTCCTGATCTGAATTTATCGGGCCACGCCGATAGTCGCAGCAATTCAGGTAATGCCACAGAATGGCGCTTGCATTTCACCCTGCAAGCCATTATCTAGAGCCAGGACTCCGGCAGACATAATGCCGGAACAGCAGGATGCACCCGTAGCTCAGCTGGATAGAGTACCTGACTACGAATCAGGGGGTCGGGCGTTCGAATCGCTCCGGGTGCACCAAATTTCTCACCCCATTTCCGGTACTGGCGTTTTTGGCGTTTTGGCTTCAAACCAGCCGACCAGATTATCAACCACCAGATTGCCCATCGCATCGCGGCAGGCAAGCGATGCAGAGCCCACATGGGGCAGCAACACCGCATTGGGAAGTGCCAAAAGAGCATCCGGCACATGCGGCTCATCGGCAAAAACATCAAGCCCGGCAGCCCTGATCGTACCATCTGAAAGTGCCGCAATCAATGCAGGCTCATCAATCACACTGCCCCGACCGATATTGATGATCACCCCGTCCGCCCCAAGTGCCTGCATCACCTCGGCATTGACGCTGTTGGCAGTCTCAGCCGTACCTGGCGCCACAATCATCAAGGTATCAACCGCCCTGGCAAGCGAGACAAGATCGCTGTAATAGTCAAAATCCACATTTTGCTTTGTCCGCCCGAAATAGGCAATGTTCAGCCCGAATGCCAGCGCTCTTTTGGCAATTGCCTTGCCAATCCGGCCAAGGCCATAAATGCCCATGGTGCGACCTTGAAGTGTCGCACCGGTCAAAGGATATGGCCCATTGTTTACCCATTTACCGGCGCGCAAATGCGCTTCCGCCGCTGGCAATTCCCGAACGGTGTTAATCAGCAAACCCATTGCCGTATCGGCCACCTCCTCGTTCAGCACATTGGGTGTGTGGGAGACCATGAGGCCTTTTTCAACCGCCGAAGCAATATCTACTGCATCATAACCAACGCCAAAATTGGCGATCATTTCAAGCGCAGGCAGCGCATCCATACCGGCCCGGTCGATACCCGCCATCGTGGCAATACCACGTATGTTCCGGCGGACAGCTTCATCCAAATCAGCCACAAAACCAGCCCTGCACTGGTGTACTTGAAACAAAGCTTCAAGCCGCGCCAGTGTTGCCGCATGCAATTTTCCCGGTACCAGGATTTCAATCTCTTTCAATGTGCCCAATTCAGTTTCCAGGTGCGTTGGCCGATTGCCTGACGCGCAATTCGGGTTTGATAAGGATAGCGGGCGCAAATTCTTTTTCCCCGGCAATTCGACGATATAGCGCGCGCGCTGCCTGACGACCGATCTCGTGATGGCCATCACTGACGGTGGTCAGCGGCGGCCAGGATATAGATGCCTCCTCGATATCATCATAGCCGGTAACGGCAATATCGCGGCCCGGTTCCAGCCCGTGCTGGCGCAATCCGTTCATCACCCCGATGGCAACCGTATCACTGCAACAGGCAATCGCCGTGGGACGGGTATTTGCCTTGAGGATTTCGCCAACCACCTCAAACCCGGCTTTACGCTCATAGGGTGTTTCAAGATCAATCATCGAACCGGGATCAATACCCGCCTCTTTAAATGCGGCAATATAGCCAGCGCGCCGGTCGCGACCGGTGGATGTCTTGCGCGTGCCTCCAATAATCGCAATATTTTTGTGGCCCTGTTCAATCAGATAGCGGGTAATCAGTTTAAAACCAGATTTGTCGTCTCCCAGAAAAGTCGGCACATTGGCCCCGTCCACCGAACGGGCAACCATCGTCACCGGCAATCCGTTTGCCTCAATCCTGGCTATATCCTCAGCGGTGGTGCCTATCGATGGTGACATGATCAC
>QIIJ01000576.1 GCA_003232595.1 Aurantimonadaceae bacterium
TAATCCTCAATCCATATTCCTGCCCACCCATGAATACGAGCCCATGTCCAATGGGCGATATCGGCAATCGAAAATTCACCAGCAAGAAACTCATGGTTGGACAGCCTGTTGTCCAGCACTCCGTAAAGACGCTTGGTCTCATTTTGATACCGTTCAATTGCTTGTGGAATTTTTTCGGGGAAATAACGATAGAAGACATTGGCCTGCCCCTGCATTGGACCAAGGCCGCCCACTTGAAACATTAGCCATTGCAAAACCACGGATCGATCATTGCCAGCAGATGGCATCAATTTACCGGTTTTTTCCGCAAGGTAGACCATGATCGCACCTGATTCAAAAACCGTGAAATCGTCATTGTCATGATCGATAATTGCTGGAATGCGGCCGTTGGGGTTGATTGCAAGAAAGTCTTCCTGCTTCTGAGCACCACTGGTTATATCAATCTGCTTCACCTTATAAGGCAAGCCCAACTCCTCAAGGGTGCAAGAGGCCCTTCCAACCGTTGGGTGTCGCCCAGGTGTAGAGGTCAATCATTGGAAATTTCCGATTTTTGGTTTATCGCAGGCCTAGTTTATACCGATTGGTTTAGATTTTGCAACAACTTTGGTTTGACCGGTTTTTGTCACTGACAATCTTTGCAATACAATTTGAATGATAGCGTGTGGTACTGTCTAAGGACTGACACACTGCAGCATTGATGCGACACTTGCGGCGATTGAGCGTACGAAATATATATATAATTTAACGGCTTACAATTGGCACAATGCTTGCTTAGTTTAATTCAGGCTCCACATTGAAGTGCGGCCTCAAATAGATATAGGCACTCGATCACGGAGGGATCAACTTATGCAAATGAACCGTGAGGATTTACTGAAGTCATACAGCACCATGCGGACAATTCGTGATTTTGAAGAGCGAGTGCACGAGGAGTTTGCTTCGGGCGACATTCCTGGTTTTGTGCACCTTTATGCTGGAGAGGAAGCTTCCGCGGTGGGCGTTTGCTCACATCTCGAAAATCGCGACGTAATCGCCAGTACGCATCGCGGCCATGGTCACTGTATTGCAAAGGGCTGCGATACTCGTGAAATGATGTTGGAATTGTACGGCAGGGGTGAAGGCCTTTGTGGTGGTAAAGGGGGTTCCATGCACATCGCCGATATCGAAAAAGGCATGTTGGGCGCAAATGGTATTGTGGGTGCGGGACCACCCCTGATCTGTGGCGCTGCATTGACTGCCAAATACAAGAAAACAGGCGGTGTGGCGGTTGCCTTCTTTGGTGATGGTGGCTCAAATCAGGGCACGACACTAGAATCGTATAATCTGGCCAAAGTCTGGAACCTTCCTGTGATCTTCGTGGTGGAGGATAATGGATACGCTGAAGCTACATCATCTTCATATGCAGTCGCGGGAGATCAACTTGATCGCGCAACGGGTTTTGGAATGCCATCGGCACGTGTTGATGGGCATGATTATTTCGCTGTTCGTGAAGCGGCCGGTGAAATGATTGAGCGCGCGCGCACAGGTGGAGGGCCCAGTCTTTTGCATGTCATGCTGGACCGGTTCTTCGGTCACTTTGAAGGAGACGCGATGACTTATCGGGCCGAGGGTGAAGTTCAAAACATCCGTGACAACAAAGATTGTCTAAAGATTTTTCGCAAGCGTGTGACTGAGGCCGGTCTCCTGACAGACGAACAATTAGACAAAATTGACACGGATGTCATGGCGCACATTAACGCCTGCATTGACGAGTCCAAAACTGCTTCACCTCCGTCGCTGAGTACACTCACAACAGATGTTTACATCTCCTACTAAAAAGGGCTTCTGAAATGGCCAAGAAATCTTATCGTGAAGCAATCAACGAAGCGATCGCCCAGGAAATGCGGCGTGACGAGAATGTTCTCGTCTGGGGAGAAGACAATGCCGGTGGAGCCGGGGGTGAAGGTGAACAAGATGCATGGGGTGGTGTGCTGGGCGTGACGAAAGGTTTGTTAGGAGAGTTTGGCCCTGAGCGAGTGTTGGATACACCCATATCGGAGTCAGCTTTTATTGGTGCCGCAGTTGGCGCAGCGGCAACCGGATTGCGCCCTGTCGCAGAGCTAATGTTTGCCGACTTCATGGGAGTTTGCTTCGATCAGATATACAACCAGGCAGCCAAGTTTCGTTATATGTTTGGCGGAAAAGCCGTAACTCCGCTGGTCATTCGTACCATGTACGGCGCAGGGTTTAGGGCGGCCTCCCAACACAGTCAAACTTTGTATCCTATGTTTACGCACATTCCAGGATTGAAGGTCATCGTGCCTTCCTCTCCTTACGATGCGAAGGGGCTCATGATTCAAGCAATCCGCGACGATGACCCATGTATCTTCTTTGAAAACAAGGTCATGTATGACGACGAAGAGGAAGTGCCGGACGATTCCTATACGATTCCATTTGGTGAAGCCAATGTAATCCGTGAGGGTGAGGACGCAACTATTGTTGCATTCGGTCGCATGGTGGGAATGGCTAGACAGGCAGCCGATGCATTGGAAAAGGAAGGTATTTCTTGCACGGTTGTTGACCCGAGAACGACTTCTCCTCTGGATACAGATACTATCCTTGAATGTGTTGAAGACACCGGAAGATTGGTTGTTGTCGATGAGGGATATCCCAGATGTTCAATGGCGTCAGATGTTTCAAGCATTGTCGCACAGCACGCCTTTAAGGCGCTAAAGGGTCCTATTCAAATGGTCACCGCGCCACACGCACCTGTTCCGTTTTCTCCAGAGCTTGAAGATGAATATGTGCCGAACGCGGACAAAATTGTTGCGGCTGTTCGCGCGACATTGGCATGATTCCAAATATACAGAATGAAATCAAATTCAACTTACCCCAGATGTTACGGGAAGACTGCTTAGCTGAACCAATTGAGGAACCTGCGCGTCGATGACCAAGGATATTAGAGCAATCACCATGCCCAAGTGGGGGCTTGCTATGACAGAAGGCGAGTTGACGGCTTGGCTGGTCGATGAAGGCGCTTTTGTAGATGAAAAGTTTGAAATTGCAGAAATTGAAACTACAAAAATTACAAATGTTTTTGAATCCCCCATATCTGGAAAGGTTCGCAAATTGGTTGCGCACACCGGTGAAGTTCTTCCAATCGGTGCACTTCTTGCGGTTATCGCCGCTGATGAAATTTCTGATGATGAAATAGATAATTACGTTTCAAAATTTCAGGAGGATTTTGTTCCTGAGGAGGATGGAGCGAGTGACGACCCCGTGCATCAAAAAATCACGGTAGGTGACCATCAGATTTCATATCTGAAGATTGGAGACGGAAACAACGACCCGGTTCTGTTGATCCACGGCTTTGGGGCAGACACAGTTAGTTGGATGTTCAACCAAAGTGTGCTTGCTGATGGTCGTGCCGTCTATGCAATAGATTTGCCTGGGCATGGTCGCTCTTCAAAATCGATCCCTGATGGTAGCATTGCTTCGATGGCAAAAATTGTATCGGGATTGATTTCAGCGCTCGGCTTGAAAAATGTTCATTTGATTGGCCATTCTTTTGGCGGTGCCCTTGCTATTGCTGCCGCAGAAGAAAGCGGCGCCAAATCAATCACTGTAATTGGATCCTGTGGCTTGGGTAAGGAGATAAACACCAAATTCTTGCAAGGATTTATTGATGGCAAACGCGGTAAGCACCTAAAACCAGTGCTTGAACAACTGGTTTTCGATAAGAGCCTCATCGGCGGTGACATGATAAATGAGGTAATCAAATTCAAACGCATTGATGGTGTGCCTGCAGCGCTTCAAGCGTTGGTAGACAGTAACTTTGCCAACGGCCTCCAATCAACTGATTTGCGCGGCATACTCAGCAAACTTTTAATTCCTGTTTCAGTGATATGGGGAGCCAACGACGAAATCATTTCCGTATCCCATTCTCAAGGCCTGGGCAGCAATGTGAGCGTCTCAATCATTGAAAACTCCGGCCATATTCCGCAGATGGAAAAATCTTCCGAAGTCAATGATATTATATTAAAATCAATTGGGAACTGAGCAATGGTAACCAACTACAAGGAATATGTTAACGGTGTCGACCAGCGGATCGGCACATTATTCAAAGCAGCACCAAGACCAATGGGTGCTTATGGAAACCTTGTACAGGCAGTGTCTGAATCCAGTTCCCTTGACAACAAATACAAAGAGCTAATGGCTCTTGCAATCTCCATTTCAATTCGTTGCGAGGACTGTATAGCATTTCACACTCGTGCCGCAATCAATCACGGCGCGACAAAAGACAACGTTCTTGAGACTATTGCAGTTGCGGTGGAAATGGGTGGAGGCCCGGGTGCGGTCTACGGTGCAAAAGCACTTCAGGCCTATACCGATCTTGTGACTTGATGAGTTCCCCAGAAGGGTACAATGAGGTAGCGCCCTCTGTTTTTTTTAGAGAGTTCGCTTTCTGTCAAAAAAGCATCGAATAACGAACGATGTAGAGAAGGGCGACAATAGTCATAATCTTCGCAAGCCGCCAATTTTGAGGCGGTCTGCGTGATGCTTGCACACAGATGCAATGGCAATGTCTCTTTCATCGTTTTAGAAGTCGTTTCACCAGATGCATACATTGGAGTAGATCACTGGCCGTGACACAAACCATCTGAGATGGATGAAGAGAGAGGGCGTTTCAACGGTGTCGCAGTCATGCGTCACGTGCGACACTAGATAAATGTCTTGCATGTGCGATATTACGTTAAGTTATTGAAAAGTATATAAAAAAAATATCAATCAGATTGGCACAGTTATTGCTCTCCTCTATTGGTGTCTGGCCAAGGAGCCAGCTTCGAAGTCAATTAAGGGAGGACTTTTTATGTTTCGAGCACCCAAGAATGCCATTTCCACCAGTATATCGCGCCGGAAGTTTTTAGAGCTTGGCGGTGGGGCGGCTACCGCTCTTGGAGTCGGGTCCGTCGCCGTCGGGATGAACTCAATGATTATCCGCAGACCAGCTTACGCTCAATCGTCCGATGCAGCAAAATGGCGTCAATACGAAGGATCCAAATTGGTGTTCATGAGTGAGAACACCCCGCCAAGCTTTGCTATTCGCGATAATCTTAAAGAATTTTACGATCTGACCGGTATCACCGTTGAGATTCTCACCGATGACCTTCCCGTGGTTCAGCAAAAAATCGGCATTGATCTGCGCGGCGGCCAAGCTGATTACCAATTGAATTACATCCAGGATAAACCAATTGGATCACCCTTTGCAGATTTCTATGAAGACCTTACAAATTATACCAAGGATGACACGCTTCCACAGGATTCAGATGGATACGGGGAAGATGCCTGGTTCGACAATTTCCTTCGTGCTTGCGGTGAATATTATGTACCTGGTCGTATAGTGGCCTTCCCATATGATTGTGCTGTAGCCTGCACCTTCTATCGGCAGGATTTGTTCGAGTCTCTGACCAAGGATTTTGAGGCTGATCACGGATATCGCATGGAGTTCACGGAAGATACAACCTGGAAGCAGGTTCAGGAATTTGCCGCGTTCTTCACCAAGCTGCGAAATGGCGGACGGGAAGATATTCCATACGGCTACGGCCAGCACCACGGGTCATTCGCCTGGACATCCCACCTGGACATTCAGCGCATGTTGTTCAGTCACGGTCGCTGGAACGAATTCGACATTGATGACAAGCTCGGTTCAAAAACTCCAGGACCGACCAATTGGGGTGATGAACAGTCAGTTCTCATCATGCAGAAGTATAAGGAGCAGGCCGATGTAAGTCACCCTGATAATCTGGCCAATGGCACACTTCAGCTAAATACAGCTTATGCAGCTGGTGATATCGCTATCCAGGTCCAGTATCATGAGTTCTGTGCATCAGTTGAAGATGAAAAGAACTCCAGAGCTGGCGGCGGCAAAACAGCATACGCACCATGCCCGAAAGGGGAGAAGAGCTGGGTAGTTGGCAATGGAGATGTTGTAAATGGCACCAACTGCGGCATCGGTGGCATAGGCATCAACTCTGCTGCATCTGAGGACTTGCGTCGCGCAGCTTACCTGTTTGCAGTTTGGTCAGTTTCGAAAAGTACGCAGCTTAACGTTCTCAAGAAACTCGGTGGTACACCCACACGTCCGTCCGTCCTGGCCGAACCAGATGTCCAGGCCGCACGTAAACGCCCTTCTTCCATGCCAAATGCTCTGACATTTGATGCTGTCTACGACTACGGAATCAAGGACCCACATTTTGTACTTGGCCCGAAAATTCCTGAGGCGAATGAATATTATAGTATTCTTCTTGGTGAACTACAAAGCATGGTTGCAGGTCAAAAATCTCCTGAAGAAGCATGCAATGGCATTAAAATCCAACTGGATGATTTGCACGACATTTAACACAGAAAATCTACGTCAAATCTGAGTCCGGTGAGTTGTGCCGGACTCAGTGAGTAAAAACACTATACCGATTAGCGCAGTGTGTCGGGAAGGGCATCATTCATGACGGGTACTACTTATTCGACTGAAATAATGTCAAGTTCAGGTAAAACAGTGAGGGATATGAGTGATGGCGGAGTTGTAATCAACTACCGCCCGTCGTTGGTCAATCCTCCAGCCTCAAAGCGCTATTATTTCTATCTAATGGCTCCAGCACTCATCCTGCTTGCATTAATCACGCTGTATCCGTTTTTCTGGCTCATATATATGAGCCTACATAAAGTTGACCTCGGTGGTTCCGGCGATACCTGGAACGATTTTAAGAATTGGACACGCCTTGCTCGTGATATGAAGTTTCTCGGCGGATGGTGGCTACTGGCAAAATACAGCTTTTATTGTATGCTTTTCGAAGTTTTACTGGGAATTATGATTGCCGTAATCCTTGACAATTCGCGTTTCGAAAAAGTTCTCGTTACGATCTTCTTGATGCCAATGATGATGGCACCCGTTATCGCAGGACTGGTTTGGTACTACCTCTATAATTCAACTTTTGGCTGGTACCACTGGATCATGCAGAGCCTTGGTATTTTAGGGGACAAGTCAATTTTGGGCGATGTCTCAACTGCAATGACGGCTGTAGTCCTGGTTGATGTATGGCAGTGGACGCCGCTTATTGTATTGATCACGCTTGCAGGACTAAAACGAGTACCACGAGATCAGTTGGAAGCCAATATGGTTGATGGTGCAGGAGCAATTCGAAACTTTTTTCAAATCACATTGCCCAACACATACCCCTTCCTGCTGATTGCGATTTTGCTACGCTTCATGGACAATTTCAGATTTATTGACGCACTTATGGTGTTAACCGGCGGTGGACCGGCCAACTCCACCAAAATTCTGCCAACCTACCTTTTCGATGTATCATTTGTATTTTTCAAACTTGGACGCGGGGCAGCCATCGCTCTCACTCTTCTGATTGTAACAATCATACTCGGGATGATTTTGGTCAAGGTATTCCAAAGCCCGTCAGCTTCAACATCACAGGGCGGAGAATAAATATGGCTTCTCATGAAGTAGTCCAATATCGTTCAACGATCCGAAGTGCGATCAATGTCTTTACTTTCGTCTTTTTGATGGTATTTCTCATTTGGACGGTGTTGCCATTTATTATAATGTTTGTCTCATCATTCAAGAATTTATTGGAGGCGTTCAACCTTCCCGAAAAGGGAGATTGGGCAAGCGTAATCAGCGTATTCTTTGATTTTGAACCTACCGCTATACACTATCGAGAGCTTTTTACGGAACGAAATTTTGCAACATACTTTTTCAATTCAATTGTATCGTCGGGTGGTTCAGCATTGATTTCAGTAGTGCTTGGGGCGATGGCCGCCTATTCGCTGTCGCGGATCGATTTCAGAGGTAAAAATCATGTATTTTTCTGGGTGATATCCACACGCATGGCACCTGTCGTGGCGGTTATGGTACCACTTTATACAATTTTCCGCGGGCTTGACCTCATTGGAACGCTACCTGGGCTTATACTAGCATATACCACATTCAATTTGCCGTTTGCGATATGGATTCTGAAGGGCTTTTTTGACAACATTCCATATGCCATTGAGGAAGCTGCGATGGTTGATGGCCATACAAGACTGGGCGCGTTTCGCGAAATTCTACCCCTTGCTGCTCCTGGAATCGGTGCCTTCCTCGTTCTGTGCATACTGTTCTCTTGGAACGATTTTTTGTTCGCATCAATTATCGGGTCTGGAGGCGCAAAAACCCTTCCAGTTGCAACTCGCGAGCTTGTAACCCCCACCAGTATTCAGTGGGGTAAAATCATGGCTGCAGGTGTTATCACATCAGTACCTATGACGTTTCTTGGCCTTCTAATACGCAAGTACCTTGTTACCGGTCTGACAATGGGTGCCGTCAAAGAATAATTCACTTAAAAAAAGAACGCAAAATCATTTGGGAGGGCTGTTGTGGCATCTATTAGTATCAAGAATGTTTGGAAGATGTACGGTGAAATAGAAGCCGTAAAAGATCTGAATATTGAAGTAGCAAATGGCGAATTTCTTTGTATTTTGGGTCCATCGGGTTGCGGAAAATCTTCGACGCTACGCATGCTCGCAGGCCTCGAGCATATTTCAGCAGGAGACGTCTATTATGGCGATGTCCGTGTAAATGACCTGCCACCAAAAGATCGCAAAATCGCGATGGTTTTTGAGAATTATGCGCTTTACCCGCACAAAACCATTTATGAAAATATGGCAAACGCACTGAAAATTCAAAAGATGGACAAGAGTGAAATTGATAGCAAGGTGAGAACTGCAGCTGAACTGCTGGAAATTACCCCTTTGCTGGATCGCAAACCGCACGAGTTGTCTGGTGGACAAAAACAGCGAACGGCCATCGGACGCGCAATCGTGCGCGAGCCAGAATTGTTCCTGTTCGACGAACCGATTGCTCACCTTGATGCAAAGCTTCGGGCGCATATGCGCGGCGAATTGAAAATAATGCAGCGTAAACTCGGCACAACAATGATCTACGTGACACATGACCAGCTTGAGGCGCTTTCAATGGCTGATCGGATCGCCGTTATGCGCGATGGTGTTCTGCAGCAACTGGCAACACCCTCTGAAATCTACAACAGGCCAGCGAACAAATGGGTCGCGGGCTTCATTGGCGAACCTGCTATGAACTTCATGGATTGCGAAATTATCGAGAACAACGGAAAGATTTTACTGAAAAACGATGCCTTTGAAAGTGCTTTGACAAAAGAACAATCGAGTATCATTAAAACCAACGCGCGAGGTAATTCAGTTACGATGGGTATCCGCCCCGACGATATTTCATTTGCCACTTCTGCGAAAGAAAGCATGGTAAGTGGCGAGGTATTAGTCACTGAATTATTGGGTGGCGACATGCTGGTCGAGGCCCAGGTTTCAAACAGTCGGATAACAGTGAAAACAAAGCCCGACTATAGTGGCCAAATGGGTGATACTTGTCAGCTCAAGTTCGATAATACCCGATGGCATGTTTTTGCTGGAGAAGATGGTGTCGCATATTTCTAAGTATAAATTAGCTGTTGCCACTGGAATAAATTTTGGGCAGCCAGGCTCCGCTTGTAAGGTGTGGTTGCTGGCGAGGCAAATGCCAAGCTGACAGGCAGGGCATCTTCAATCACGACGGCAGTCTAAACTACGATCTGTCGATTCCAAACACACGATGTGCCAAAGGTTGATAATTTGGCCAGGAATGCTCTACAGACTTTTAACTGTAGAAGACTCGACTTAATCTGACACCGCGCCCTTTTCACCGAAGTGAATTAGGCGCGGCGCATCTCTTGCAAGAGAGAGTGGTTATCCGTTTTGATGGTGGTGCGAACCAACCCCGAAACGAAAGAAGACCACAATGTCGAAAACATACCTGATTACCCGTCAAACCCGGTTAAAATCCCAGCACATTTTTGAATGTCCTGTCCCAATGAGCGGTCTTGCGTTAACATCGGCACCTGGGAGCGAATAATATCGTGCAGGCTTTGCGTTCTCGAAGCAAAGCCCTGACTGTCGCGCAAGTCCATCGCTTGCGCTGCCACCAGAGCCTCCACACCTGCCAACAAACGTAACGGTTGCAGCATCCGGTTGAGATTGCCGACGCAAACCATGGCAAGTGTTGCCATATCTTCCACCATATCGCTGACCGGAGGCACGTTGAAAACCGCCGGTTGAGCCGCATTCAGGATTTCCGACAACAGTGAATTTGCGGTTTTTTGCAAAGGCACCATCCC
>QIIJ01000315.1 GCA_003232595.1 Aurantimonadaceae bacterium
TCAGGATTTGGCATGCGCCGCCATCCCATAACAAAATTCCTCAAGATGCACACCGGCGTCGACTGGGCAGCACCACGGGGAACACCCATCCTGGCAGCAGGCAATGGTGTGGTCGAAAAGGCTGGATGGGCCGGAGGATATGGTAAACAAATAATTATCCGCCATGCCAACGGTTATAAAACCACCTACAATCATCAAAGCCGCATAGTAAAAGGTGTTGTTGCCGGTGCTCGCGTCCGCCAGGGGCAGGTTATTGGCGCAGTTGGAACGACCGGCAACTCTACCGGTAATCACTTGCATTATGAAGTCATTGTCAATGGTAACAAAGTCAACCCAATGGGTATCCGCCTGCCGAAGGGTAGAATTCTCAAAGGTGAAACCCTCGTGGCCTTTGAATATGAACGCGACCGCATTGATGCATTGTTGAACAAGAAGCCCGAATCCAGCACAAAACTGGCTTTGAACTAATCAATCAGACCCAGGCTTTCACGTCATAGTACCATTTAGACTGTTTCATGTTTACGTGGAAACAGTCTGGTCGCGAAGAGCGACCCGGTGCTGTGCACCGCGCCAATTGATACTTGCATGGGCAGGCTGGGGCGTAGCCCCAAATGGGAGCGAAAGCAATCAGGAGCGATTCCATCAAAAGATGAAACGCTATAGGCTTTGCTGTAAATTCCAATCAGGCAGCCACCTCAGATACAAGCGGTTCTTTTGAACTGGTTATCACCAATGTATCATTGGCAATGCTCACTTGAACCGTGTCGCCATCTCTAGTTTCACCAGCCAACAGTTTTTCAGCCAGCGGGTCCTGCAGCCAGGTTTGAATTGCGCGTTTCAGCGGCCTGGCCCCGTAGGCAGGGTCATAACCCTTTTCCGATAGCCAGTTGATAGCCGCATTATCGAGTTTCAGAGTAATCTTGCGATCTTCCAGAAGCTGCTCAAGCCGTTTCAACTGAATGACCACAATACCTGCCATATCGGACCGTTTCAGCCGGTGAAACAGGATAGTTTCATCAATCCGGTTGAGAAATTCAGGCCTGAATGAAGAGCGCACCGCATCCATCACCTGATCACGTACCAGACCGACATCCTCGTCATCGTCAAGAGCAACAAGAAACTCGGATCCAAGATTGGACGTCATGATAATAAGCGTATTGCGGAAATCAACAGTTCGGCCCTGACCGTCTGTCAATCGACCATCATCCAGCACCTGAAGCAACACATTAAACACATCGGGATGGGCTTTTTCAATCTCGTCAAAAAGCACAACCTGATAGGGGCGGCGACGCACAGCCTCTGTAAGTGCGCCACCTTCCTCATAACCAACATAGCCTGGAGGCGCTCCTATCAGTCGCGAAACCGAATGTTTTTCCATAAATTCCGACATATCAAGACGTACCATTGCACTGTCGTCGTCAAATAAATAGTTGGCCAGTGCCTTGGTCAGTTCTGTCTTGCCAACACCTGTTGGTCCAAGGAAAATGAACGACCCCATGGGGCGGTTGGGGTCCTGCAGACCAGCCCGCGAGCGACGAACAGATTTGGAAACCGCCTGCAGCGCTTCCTCCTGTCCGACAACCCGTGCCGCAAGCTCTTCTTCCATCCGAAGCAGCTTTTCACGCTCGCCCTCCATCATTTTATCAACCGGGATTCCAGTCCAGCGCGACACCACATGGGCAATATCATCAGGCGTGACAGCCTCATCAACCAATGATTTTTTATCACTGTCCTGTTCAGCCTCTGCAGCACCAATTTTATCTTCCAGCTCCGGAATAACACCATAGGAAAGCTCACCCGCTTTTGCCAGATCACCCTCCCGCTGAGCTTTTTCCAGATAGCTACGGGCAATATCGAGTTCCTCTTTCAATTCCCGCATAACTGCAAGTCGATCCTTTTCCGTTAGCCAGCGAGAGGCAAGTGCCTCGGATTTCTCCTCAAGGTCAGCCAGATCCTTCTCAAGCTTTGAAAGCCTGTCCTTTGAGGCGTTATCCGTTTCTTTCAACAGCGCTTCACGCTCGATTTTCATCTGAATGATGCGCCGATCAAGCTCATCAAGCTCTTCCGGCTTGGAATCTACCTGCATCCGCAATCGCGAAGCTGCTTCATCCATCAAATCAATAGCCTTGTCCGGTAGAAATCTGTCAGAAATATACCGGTTGGAGAGATTGGCGGCAGAAACAAGGGCTGAGTCGGTAATTCGTACACCGTGATGCAGCTCATATTTTTCCTTGATGCCCCGCAGGATAGAAACTGTATCTTCTACCGTCGGTTCGCTGACAAATACCGGCTGAAACCGCCGGGCGAGGGCGGCATCTTTTTCCACATGCTTTCGGTATTCATCAAGTGTAGTTGCGCCCACACAATGAAGTTCACCACGTGCAAGGGCAGGTTTCAGCAAATTGGATGCATCCATTGCCCCATCCGCCTTGCCGGCACCAACAAGTGTATGCATTTCGTCAATGAACAGAACAATTCCGCCATCCGCAGACTGAACTTCCGACAACACAGATTTCAGCCGCTCCTCAAACTCTCCGCGATATTTTGCGCCTGCAATAAGTGAACCCATATCGAGTGACAACAGGCTCTTGTCGCGCAGGCTTTCCGGCACATCACCATTGATGATACGCAGGGCAAGGCCCTCGGCAATGGCGGTTTTCCCGACACCCGGCTCACCAATCAGCACAGGATTATTCTTTGTACGCCTTGAAAGCACTTGCACAGCACGGCGGATTTCCTCATCGCGGCCAATCACCGGATCAAGTTTTCCCTCACGCGCATCCTTGGTCAAATCTCGGGTGTATTTCTTCAGCGCATCATAGCCTTCTTCTGCTGTGGCAGAGTCAGCCGTGCGGCCTTTGCGTATGGCTTCAATTGCCTGATTGAGCGATGCCGGTGTTACACCTGCATTGGAAAGGAGCCTGGCTGTTGGCGCATCCTTCTCCATGGTCAATGCCAGCAGTAACCGTTCAACGGTAACAAAACTGTCTCCAGCCTTATCGGCAATTTTTTCTGCTGTTTCAAAAATCCTGGCC
Source organism: Aurantimonadaceae bacterium (assembly GCA_003232595.1). Taxonomy (GTDB): domain Bacteria; phylum Pseudomonadota; class Alphaproteobacteria; order Rhizobiales; family Rhizobiaceae; genus SZUA-100. Next base: position 3,036 of record QIIJ01000315.1, read on the forward strand.
AGAGGTTGAGTCATATACAGCTGCCCGTTTCCACCGGTTACCTTCGGCAGTTTGGCAATGGCCGCTTCCGTCGCAAATAGCGCATCTTTTGCGCGTCCCCCTGCACGGTCAATCAATCCGGCGGCAAGGCCCTGATCATCATCCAGCAGAACTTTCAGGATATGCTCGGGAACAAATTGCTGATGGCCATCAGCAAGCGCTTTTGATTGGGCCGCCTGGATAAATCCACGTACCCGCTCGGTGTATTTTTCAATATTCACAACACAACTCCAAATCAGTTTTCCGCCCGTCAGGCACGGAAAATAGAACCAGAACAGGCTCCCGTTTATCGGCAAGCCTTTCAAGTATGATATAAGAAGTTGTTACAAAATCTCAAGCGGGACAAGGCAGCGCAACTTAAAAAACAACACCATGTCTGAAGTCAGGATCAAACTATTCGGAAGCGCCGACAATAAAGGCCGGAAGATCTTCTGCAGCACCCGATGCACTATCACCTTTGTCCGCAGCAGGCTTGCGGGGGCGGCGAGCAGCGCGACGAGGTTTACCGGGAGTTTTTTCAACCGGCTTGGCCTCCAGGTTTTTGCCATCCCCGCTACCGTTTACCATCGGCTGTTTGATGGCAACTTCAGCAGGCAGCCCGTCAAACACCGGCTGCGGACCGCTGCCTTGAACCACCTCATCTGGCACACTGACATCGGCTTCATTTGCTGAACCAGCAGAAGGAGACTGCTCGCTGCCGACTTCCTCTGAAGCCTGCCGGTGTCTGGATTCATCACTGTGTCCTGCATCCCGTTGCGTAATCTGGGCGGTCTGAGCGGCCTGGGCTGAAGCAATCAATCGGTTATAGTGCTCGGCATGTTGAAAATAATTCTCGGCAGCAACAATATCGCTTGAAGACAGGGCATCACGGGCAAGGGTTGCATATTTTTCTGCAATGTGGGTCGCCGTTCCCCGGATTTTTACATCGGGTCCATTGCTTTCCATACTACGATTGGGCTGATTCCCACCCTTGTTGCGGCCTCCCCGGCCACGCGAGCGGTTTCTGTTTTGCTGTGACTGTCCTTGCCTCATTCGATTCTCTTTGTTCTACAAGAAAGACTGCTTTAACTGGCAGTTCATCAGTAATTTGCTGCTGGCAAATTTAAATATGTCTGATCTGAAACAGACCTCAGGAGATTTACCTGGAAACACGATCCAATTTATTTTAGTATCCTGGATGCCCTAATCCGCCAAACCCGTTGTTGCATTCCTGAAAGCAGCTTTTGGCAGAAAAAAGCAGATATACCCAATCATCTCTATGTAGTGAAACATCCTGTTTCGAAGAATCCACCGAATGATTGAGATACCGTTTTTAACTCCGGTATTGTGAACCTAGACATTCTGGACCAAAATTCCAAGCCCTTTTGCCAATAATAATGTATCTTGTGAAAGAATTCACCAATAATTCATTAAATTTCAAGCTGATGCATAAAAAACGCGGTCATTTCCGGCAAAATCCTGTCCAATATTCATATTCTCCCAACCCATCTCCTCAGCAATTGATTTCACACTTTCAGCCTGCTCATGGCCAATTTCGAAAAACACTGCGCCTGGTGTTTTTAAATATACGGCAGATTGAGCCAACAGCTGGCAATAGGCCGCAAGCCCGTCCACCCCGCCATCAAGAGCGATCACCGGGTCATATTTACGAACTTCAGGCGCGAGGCGGCTTATTTCTGTAGTTTTGATATAGGGCGGATTAGATATCACAAGGTCAAATTTTCCTGAAAGCGGCTCGCACCAGTTGCCTTCAATAAACTCTACTCTATTACCCATCTTGTGGTTTTTGGCATTGTTTTTTGCCTGATCAAGTGCAGTCGGTGAAATGTCCACGGCCACTGCACACGCATTATCCAGTTCGCTCAGCAGCGCCAGAATTATGGCACCGCTACCCGTGCCAATATCGGCAATTCTGATATCACCCTGTCTGTTCATATGCTGGTCGATCCAGTCAAGCACAAGTTCTACAAGCCGCTCGGTATCTGGCCGAGGCTCAAGCACCAGAGGCGAGATTTCAATCTCCAGACCCCAGAACTCCCGCTCTCCAATTATTCTGTGTACCGGTTCATGGTCAAGCCTGCGGGCAATATATCGATCAAACTTGTCAACCCAGGGAAGCGGGACAGGATTTCCACCATCGCAAATGATATCAGCGTGATCAATTTGCATAACACATTGCAATATCAATCTGGCATCAAGTGCCGGGGTCTCAATTTTTCCGCAGTTCAATTTCTGTGTTCCCCTTTCGAGCAAAGACGAAACAGTTTCGATTGGTATGACCTTACTCACGCTACTGACCTTTATTTGAAACATCATCACCAATGGCGGCAAGCTGGTTTGCCTGATAATTGGTAATCAGTGCATCAATGATTTCATCCAGCCCCTCACCCACAATAATCTTTTCAAGCTTATACAATGTCAGATTAATGCGGTGGTCCGATACCCTTCCTTGCGGAAAATTATAGGTCCTGATCCGTTCCGACCGGTCACCGGAACCTACTTGTCCCCGCCGTGAATCCGCCCGCTCCTGATCCGCCTTCTGACGCTCAAGGTCATAAAGTCTTGTTCGCAGTTCCCGCATTGCGTTGGCACGGTTCTGGTGCTGGGATTTTTCCGACGACATTACGACAATGCCGGTCGGTTCGTGGGTGATGCGCACGGCGGAATCGGTGGTATTGACGTGTTGTCCGCCGGCCCCTGAGGCGCGCATGGTATCAATTCGAATATCCTCATTGCGTATCTCGATATCGATGTCTTCGGCTTCAGGCAGCACGGCAACGGTCGCTGCCGATGTGTGCACGCGGCCACCAGATTCTGTTTCGGGAACCCGTTGTACCCGGTGAACGCCGGATTCAAATTTCAGCCGGGCAAACACCCCTTTGCCCTTGATCGCCGCGACAATTTCCTTGTAGCCACCCACCTCACCCTGACTGGCCGATAAAACTTCAACTTTCCAGCCCTTGTTTTCAGCGTGACGCTGATACATGCGAAACAGATCGCCGGCAAAAAGAGCGGCTTCCGAGCCACCGGTTCCCGCGCGCACCTCAAGAATAGCGCTTTTGTCATCGGCCTTGTCCCGGGGCAGCAGCAACAACTGCAGTTGTTGTTCCAGCTTTATGATGCGGGCTTCGAGACCAGGTTTTTCAAGAACTGCAAGTTCCCGCATTTCTCCGTCGGTTTCCTTGTCTTCAAGCATTTCCTCAAGGCCTGCCAGCTCTTCCCGGATCGATTGCATATCCCTGATTTTTTCCACAACAGGCGTTAATTCTGAGAACTCCGATGCCAGTTTGACATAGGTTTCAGGATCCGGACTGGCCACCATCTGGTTTTCGATTTCCTTGTGGCGCGCCAGCAATTGGTTGGTTTTTTCAATAGGAAGCATAGGGTATCATATATCTTGAAGTCGCAGGATAATTACGGAAAACAGTGCGTTTGCAGCTAATAGGGAATACCCCGCTCATCGGCAAAATCAGTCAACGCCTCACGCAATGTCTGTCCGTTTGATGGTTCCAGCAGAAGATTCAGCACCAGTTCCGCAAGCCGGTCGATGTTCAACGCAAGCAACATCGATTTTACCGGTCCGATTGCCGATGGTGACATCGAAAACGACCTGTAACCAATGGCCAGCAACCCCATCGCGGCAAGGGGACGCCCGGCAATTTCCCCGCACAGTGTGACATCAGTATTGTTGCGTTTCCCGGCCTCGACAATTTCCCTCAGCATCCGCATGAATGGCCTGGAAAGCGCATCATAACGATTGGCCATTTGCTGGTTGCCGCGGTCGCTTGCCATAGTGAACTGGAACAGATCATTGGTGCCAACCGAGACAAAATCTACAATCTGCATCAGTTCATCAAGCTGCCAAAGCAACGACGGCACCTCAATCATGGCCCCGAGCCTGAACGACTTTGGCATGGAATGGCCAAACTGTTTCAACAGCCGCATTTCCTTGTCGATTATCCGCCGCACTTCGCGCACTTCGCGTGCCTCGGTAACCATTGGCAGCATGATCTGCAGGTCCCGGCCACCAGCAGCACGTATCAGTGCGCGCAATTGTACCCGCATCAGACCCGGCCGATCAAGCGCCAGACGAATGGCGCGCCATCCAAGAGCCGGATTTTCTTCTGATATATGTTGCATATAGGGCAGTACCTTGTCGCCACCAATATCAAGGGTACGGAAAATGACCGGTTTGTCGCCTGCCGCATCAAGCACGTTACGGTAAAACGCTTCCTGTTCGTCGAGCCTTGGCAAAGTCGCGGAAACCATGAATTGCAGTTCGGTCCTGAAAAGCCCGATCCCGTCGGCGCCGGTTTCCTCAAGTTGCGGCAGATCAGCTCCAAGCCCCACATTCAGCATCAATGCAACCGAATGACCGTCTTTTGAGGTGGCGGGAACATCGCGCATCCGGGCATAGTGGGCGAGCCGGGTAATGCGAAAATTTTCCTTATCCGCATAGGCTTCTTCAACATCCGGCTGCGGTCTCAAAAAAACGGAACCGCCGTCTCCGTCGATGACAATCTTGTCACCGTTTTCAACCCGGGCCACCACATTTTGCGCCTGGCCAACAACTGCAATACCAAGCGCACGTGCCACAATCACCACATGGCTGGTTGGCCCGGCCTCTTCCAGAACGACGCCGCGAATATTCTCGCGATCATAATCCAGCAATTCAGCAGCGCCCATACTACGGGCTACAATGACAGCATTATCAGGCAGTTTCTCAACCAGCCCATGACGGCCCATCAACTGGCGCAGCAACCTGCGGGCCAGATCATCAAAGTCATTCAATCGCTCACGAATATAGGGATCCGGCTGCCGCATCAGACGCGCCGCATTGTCATTTTGAACCTTTTCAACCGCAGCTTCCGCCGTCAAACCGTTAAGCACTGCCTCCTCCATGCGCCGCACCCAGCCGCGATCATTGGCAAACATGCGATAGGCCTCAAGCACATCGCGATGTTCGCCGTCACCCGCCACATCACCACGCGACAGCATGTCATCTATCGAAATACGCAAGGCTGTCAAAGCGGCCCGCAATCTTTCAATTTCACGGTCCGCATCCTCGTTAAACAGATTGGTCACCACCACGCGGGGATCGTGCAGCACTACATTGCCAAATCCAACACCATCAGAAAGCGGCACCCCTTCAAGGGTTACCGACTTGGTAAGATCGAGCCCGATACCCCGCTCATTCAATCCTTCCAGTTCGCCGGCAGCAATCAGTTCGGCCAGGATCATTGCCGATGTTTCAAGCGCCTCCACTTCCTCTTCGTGATATTGTTTCGCTGCGCGGTTTTGCACAACAAGCACTCCGAGGGAACGCCCGGCCCGCAACATTGGAACACCCAGAAACGAGGAATAATTTTCCTCCCCCGTTTCCGGCAGATAGGCAAAAGACGGGTGCTCCTTGGCATCGGCGATATTGATGGCACGCGCCGTCGCCGCAATACGCCCCACCAACCCCTGCCCGACCATCAGCGATGATTGATGCACCGCTTCCGGGTTAAGCCCCTGGGAGGCAAACAATTCCAGCACATTATCGGCGCGCAATACATAAAGCGAACAAACTTCCGCAACCATATTGGCGGCGATCGATTGCACAATCGTATCCAGTCGTTGCTGAGCCCCAAGCGGTTCTGCCATGACTTCACGCAGTCGTTTAAGCAGAACCCGTGGGCCCGTCACCGGGCTTCGCATTTTATTTTCCCTTTGCGGGTTATCTCATTGCCGCTTTTGAACAAGCAATGTTACCGTTCCAAGGCAGGAATCGGATTTGACCCTATTTATCGAGACCATAGACAGAATGCAAAGCCCGCACGGCAAGTTCTGCATAGTCTGCATCGATCAGAATGGAAATTTTGATCTCGGATGTTGTGATGGCGCGAATGTTCACTCCGTGTTCAGACAGGGTTTTAAAGGCGGTGGATGCAACACCTGCATGGGAGCGCATTCCGATGCCGATTACAGATACTTTCACCATACCGGGGTCGCTCTGCAAAACCTGATAACCAATCTCTTCCCTTGACTTTTCAATCACCGCTACAGCCTTTTCAAGATCGCCATTGGGCACCGTAAAGGTCATGTCGGTAACAGAACCGTCTTCGGAAACATTCTGGACTATCATGTCCACATTGACATTGGCATCCGCCAGGGGGCCAAACACCGCAGCCGCTATTCCCGGCTTGTCGGAAACCCTGCGAAGCGACACCTGCGCCTCGTCTTTGGCATAGGCAATGCCGGTAACAATCTGCTGTTCCACTATTTCATCCTCGCTGCAAATCAATGTACCGGGCGGCGTGGCACCGGGGCTGGAATCAATCGATTCCGGATCATCAAAACTCGAGCGCACAAAAACCGGCATTCCGTGCACCATGGCAAGTTCAACCGAACGCACCTGTAGCACTTTGGCACCCAGAGAAGCCATTTCGAGCATTTCCTCGAACGAAATTTTCCCGAGCCTCTTTGCCTTCGGTTCAATTCTCGGATCTGTTGTATAGACCCCGTCCACATCAGTATAGATATCGCAACGGTCGGCCTCAAGAGCTGTGGCCAGTGCAACCGCACTTGTATCCGAACCGCCTCGTCCAAGCGTTGCAATCCGGTTGTCCGGCCCAATGCCTTGAAAACCGGCAACAACTGCCACCTGACCACCACCGAAACGCTTGATGATTTCAGCCCCGTCAATATTTTCAATGCGGGCCGACCCGTGGGCAGCATCGGTGCGAACCGGTATCTGCCAGCCAAGCCAGGATCGTGCATCAACGCCCATGGATTGCAGCGCAATCGCCAGAAGCCCGGCCGTTACCTGCTCACCGGACGCCACCACCGCATCATATTCACGCGCATCAAAAAAAGGCGCATTGCGGTTGGCCAACACCGGCATGGAACGTACCCAGTCAACCAATTCGTTGGTTTTGCCGGACATGGCAGAAACCGTCACCGCCACCTGATGACCCGCTTCAACCTCTCGCCTGACATGGCAGGCAACGTTGCGAATCTTGTCAAGATCAGCAACCGAGGTGCCTCCAAATTTCATCACAAGTCGGGACATGGAAAGTTTCTTGCAGAAGGGTTTTTAGGATGTTGAACCGAGCGGGTAACGCCAGTTTCAACAGGCGACTGCTGCATACAGAATAATGTCGCAGGCTGCAAGGAACGTGAATGAGAAAGACATGAGCATTTATACC
>QIIJ01000458.1 GCA_003232595.1 Aurantimonadaceae bacterium
TCAATGATCAGCAAATTGACGAGTTGGCCGACAAATTACTGACCGCCGTGGACGATGTTTGCGGCAAAATTGGCTAGAGCCTCGGGCGTTAATATTGGCCCATATGACCGGCACTGTTTGGGGGTTTGGCGAGGCGCGTCTGGTGCAGTGGTACGGGTCCACAATCCAGGCGCAACGACGCCCAAAGCGCCAAACAGTCCGGCCTCCGGTGGAGAAAGTCGCCCACCGGACAGCGTTGCTTCGCTCGAACGATGAACCACATCGCCCTTCGCAAAGCGCCTTGCCGGCAGACGGTTTTCATCCATCATACGAGGCTCTAAGCTGCTTTTGAGGGCGGTAAAACCGGAAAAGACGAGGCACCTTTGACATTTGTGGCAAAGCGTTCCTGTTGTTGTTTTTCTTTCTGACTTTCAGCTTCAAATCGCCACTTTGCAGCCTCTTCGCGGCGCTCACGTGCCAGCTTGCGGTGTTTGGACTGGGTAAACCAGGTGCCAATTCCGCCTAGAACAAGACCTATTGCCAATGCGCCAAATACCACTGCAAAGACCGGGATACTAACAGCAAATGCGGGGTCACTCACATTCATCGGGTCAAATGACAATTGCACAAAATGTCGGTTTGCAACCGAAAATGCAATCAATAGAACCGCCAATGGCACCAAAAGTATCAAAGAGAGATAGCGTCGCAAAATTTCACCTGTCTGTTAATCAGCTTCCCGGGCCATCAAAACAATCCCTATAGAAATTGTTCCGGACAAGGGGGCAACTGGCCCCTTCCTCGCACACTAAATAGCGTCTTTCAGTCCGCGTTCAACCGCTCACGTAATTCTTTTCCGGTTTTAAAAAACGGGACCCATTTTTCTTCCACCTGGACCTTTTCGCCGGTGCGCGGGTTGCGGCCGATACGGGCCGGGCGGTTTTTTACTGAAAACGCTCCAAAACCCCTCAATTCAACCCGGTTGCCATCCGCCAGCGCACCGGTAATTTCATCGAGTATCGCATTGACAATATTTTCCACATCACGCTGGTATAAATGTGGGTTTTTATCAGCAATAATTTGTACAAGTTCAGATTTAATCAATGGTTTCTCCCCTCATTGATATATTGTTAGCCTGGAGCCTGCCAAACAGAAAGCAACCCGTCAAGAAATATACGCTCCCTGGCATATTTTTGCAATTTCAATAGTTCCTGCCCGGCAAGTGCAGACTGTTTCGATTGACCAAAAATCCAGCTGACAATTGATACCGGCGAAAGCAGCCCGGTACTGGTAGCCTCCGGTTTCCAGTCAATGGTTTTCAAGGTGGAATCAATCCCTTTTGTCTTGCTCAACCAGCTCCGGGCAACCTCTTCACCTCCGATTTCGTCAATCAAATTGTTTGTTTTGCCCTGGGCACCAGAAAAAATTCTACCCGTTGCGACAAGGTCAATCTCTTCATCATTCATTCCCCGCCGCTCTTTGACGAGTCCGCGAAACCAGGCAAAGCTGTCTTTTATGAGGTCCCGCAAAACTTCTTTTGCGTCTTCTTTTGCAGGATGAAACGGCGAGGGCTCAGCCTTTAGCGGGGAAGACTTGATTTCCTCCATTTTTACCCCAATGGTATCCATAAGTTTTGAGGCATCGGGATATTGAAACAAGACCCCGATCGAGCCAACAAGTGACGACCGTCTTGCAACGATATGATCGCTGGCTGACGCAATCATGTAACCTGCCGAAGCAGCTAACCCACCAACGCTTGTAACCGTTGGTTTTTCCTTGGCCAGGGCTCGAACAGCACCAAAAATAGCCTCGCCGCCAACAGTCGCACCGCCCGGAGAATCCATTCTGATTATCACGCCTTTGACATTCTGGTCCTTTCTCACCGTGTCGATAATCTCGATCAGTTTCCGGTCTTCTGTAATAAATCCAGAGATCGAAATTCGGGCGATGTGGGGCGAGTTCTTTTTGGAAAACCCAGAGCCAAATCCAGCAGCAATCCACACGGAGATCAGAGTAACAATTAATGCAGCCAGCGCCACAATTCGCCAGAATGTAAGGCCGCGGCGCAGTTTTCTGCGATCCAGTATTTCATCTATGACAAGCGACATGGCAACCTGAATCATTGTAGGAATTCTGCAGGAGTTATTTTCCTGCAGAATATTTCTAATACCAGTTACACCAAATTCACACGTTTTGCCAATGATTTAACTGCGCTGATGACAGCAATAAGGGCGACACAAAGTGCCGCCCTCTTGTTATTGTTCAAATATTACGTTCCGTTGAAAAGGCTATTCTTTGTCATCCTGCTTTTTTAGGGCAGCACCAAGAATATCGCCCAGGGACGCCCCGGAGTCCGAAGAACCGTACTGCTTGACGGCTTCTTTCTCTTCTGCAATCTCGAGAGCTTTGATTGACAGGCCAATCTTGCGGTTTTTCTTGTCAAACATGGTAACGCGTGCATCGAGTTTCTGACCAACCGAGAACCGTTCAGGGCGTTGTTCATCCCGGTCACGCGACAGATCAAAGCGTTTGATGAATGCGGTCAGTTCCGTGTCTGTAATCTGGACTTCCAGCCCCCCATCAGTAATGGCCATCACCTCACAGGTGACAATCGAGTTCTTGCGAATAGCGCCACTATCAGTGGAACCTTCCATCGGATCGCCACCAAGCTGCTTGATTCCAAGCGAAATGCGGCCTTTTTCGGTATCCACATCAAGAACAACAGCTTTGACCATATCGCCTTTGTTGTAGTCTTCGATGGCATCTTCACCAGCACGATTCCAGTCGAGGTCTGAAAGGTGCACCATACCGTCAACATCACCATCAAGGCCAATGAAGAGACCAAATTCAGTCTTGTTCTTCACTTCGCCTTCCACTTCGGTACCAGCTGGATATTGTTCAGCAAACGAATCCCACGGGTTGGCGAGGCCCTGTTTCAGGCCGAGAGAAATACGGCGCTTGGAGGGATCAACATCCAGCACAATGACTTCAACTTCCTGACTTGTGGAAACGATTTTGCCGGGGTGGATGTTTTTCTTTGTCCAGGACATTTCCGAGACATGAATGAGGCCTTCAATGCCTGGTTCAAGTTCAACAAATGCACCATAGTCGGTAATGTTGGTAACACGGCCGGTAATTTTTGCTTCAAGCGGGTATTTTTCGCCAATGCTTTCCCACGGATCACTTTCAAGCTGTTTCATGCCAAGGGAGATACGATGCGTTTCCTGATTGACCCGTACGATCTGAACCTTGACAGTTTCACCAATGTTAAGAATCTCGGAAGGATGATTAACCCGACGCCATGCCATATCGGTCACATGCAACAGGCCATCGATACCACCCAGATCAACAAATGCACCATAGTCGGTGATGTTCTTAACAACGCCTTCAACGACCTGGCCCTCTTCAAGGTTCTGGACGATTTCCGAGCGTTGCTCGGCACGGCTCTCTTCAAGCACGGTACGGCGGGAGACAACGATATTGCCGCGACGACGATCCATTTTCAATATCTGGAATGGCTGCGGATTGTTCATCAACGGCGAGATATCGCGAATAGGCCGGATATCAACCTGGCTGCGCGGCAGGAAGGCAGTTGCGCCATCAAGATCAACGGTAAAGCCGCCCTTGACCTGATTGAAAATGATGCCTTCAACTTTTTCACCGGCTTCAAATTTTGCTTCGAGCTTGACCCAGCTTTCTTCCCGGCGCGCCTTGTCGCGGGAAAGAACAGCTTCACCGAGCGCATTCTCGACCCGGTCGAGATAGACCTCAACAATATCGCCGATTTTCATGGAGCCATCATTTGCTTTGGCACCGAATTCTTTCATTGCGACGCGGCCTTCAACTTTCAAGCCCACATCGATCACTGCCAGGTCTTTTTCAAACGCGACAATGGTTCCTTTTACAACCGTACCTTCAGCAAGGTCATGGGTTTCAAAGGATTCTTCCAGAAGAGCAGCAAAGTCTTCTGTGCTTGGATTCATTTCTGACATTAAAACTCCTGAGCGCCGCAACTCCAGACACGGGAACATTGCGACGGGCACGCCACTGGTTGGTATTTAAATTTACCCGCGAAATGATCCTGTCTCCCACAGAGACAATGTGATTTCCACCACACCCGGCGTGAACGATCATTCGTTGGACGATGAACGGGGCTATTATGCACAAAATTCCAAACTTGAATATCAAGCACGAAAAGGCACAATCAAACGATTGCGCCCTGTTAGTCCCGGTTCTCTGAAGCAAGCGCCTTGTTAACATGACCCATGGCAACTGAGAACGCGGTTTCTATATCCATTTTTGATGTATCAATCAAGAGGGCATCGTCAGCTGGTATTAGCGGGCTGACCTTGCGGTTTGAATCCCGCGCATCCCGGCGCTTGAGGTCGGCGAGCAATTCATTAAATTTTACCTTCTTACCCTTGTCCCGCATTTCTGCAAATCGGCGTTGTGCCCTTTTCTCTGGAGTCGCAGTGATGAACAACTTCACAGGCGCATCGGGACACACAACGGTTCCAATATCACGGCCATCAAGAACAGCGCCCGGCGGCGTGTTGGCAAATTTTCTTTGGGCTTCAACCAACGCCGTCCGCACTTCTCCAACTACGGCAATCCGGGATGCCGCCTCACCAATATGATGGTCGGACAGGGTTTCACGATCAAGGTTTGAAAGATCGATACTATGGGCCAGTTCTATTGCCTTTAATTTGTCGTCTGTTGAACCGTCGCCATCAAGCAAAGCTTTTGCAACTGCCCGATAGGTCAGTCCGGTATCAAGGTGAGGAAGCCCCAGAGAACCGGCCACACGACGGGCAAGTGTTCCCTTGCCGGATGCAGCCGGACCATCAATTGCGATAACTACAGGAGCCGGTTGCACGGGTGTATTGTCTTTGATCATGTCGGTTTTGTTCCATCAGGTGCTTTTGTGTGTTCTGCGGGCTTCTTCGCTGGAATTTTTGCTATTTTCAACCTGCCCGCTGTCTTGTGCCACTCCCCAGGTAATATTTGTATAATCAAATCCTTTTTCAATTGTCGGCTTAATGATTGCAAAATAGGGCGAGAGGTCGAAATCCCGTGGTGCAAACAAAGAATAATGGCGGATATGAAGAATTTCACTGCGTGAATAATTCGAGTGAGCAGCGGTTCGACCAGGTGCAAGCGTAATTTCAGGCAGGATTGGATAGCGGATAGACTGAAATGCCTTGGCAATCAATGTGGAACATATGGCCTTTGTAGGTTCACCAGAGCCCAAAGACAGCAATCGCCGACGCCAGCGCACCGGCACGGGCGGGGTTGGCAACAGATAACGTGCCATATCAATAATATTGCGCAGATCATATTTTACACCCAAATTACTGATCATGAAATCCACAAGAGCCTGTTGATCTTTTTTGCTCAATCCGGAAGCTCTGCATATCCGGGTGTTGTAGGTTTCATATTTTGATAGCGGAACGGCAACACACCCGTCACCCAGATTAACCTCAATCAGCCGCAACGGCTTCTCGCTCTCTTCCACTGGCAGCGCATCGCCGATATAAAGGGCCGCGTGGGACCAGGTGGATTGGGTCAAATATTTTATCCCGGCCGAAACCTTCTGATTTCCTTCAACCAGCAGCACATCACCGGGCTGAAGGCATTTCAACAGGGTTTTCTGATCTGATGGCGTATAGGGCTGATAGCCGGAGGATGGCGCTTCCAACCGGTTTGCAATCCATTTCGAAATCCGTTCCGTGAGGCTGGTGTAAACGGCCATTCATATTCCTGTACATAATCTGGTCGACAGATTGTTGCATATAGCAAATACCAACAATGAATAGTGTGCTAATTGGCAAATCTGACCAATATTTGATTGCATCTTCCATGTTCACCGCAAGTGCGTCAATTTGCTCTTGACCACGTTCTGTCGGACCACTATTCAGCACATTAGAATAGTTCTAATATTGAGGTTGCCATGCTCTCAAGATTTTTGCCTTTCAACAAACGCCGGTTTGAAGATTTGAGCGAACAGGAAGTGCTGGCACTTGCTATTTCCGCTGAAGAAGATGATGCGCGCATATACGCTGCCTATGCGGAAGGACTGCGCGAAAACTATCCGGCATCGGCAAAAGTCTTTGATGAAATGACTGCGGAGGAAAACGAGCATCGCCGTCAGTTGATTAAACTTCATCAAACCAGATTTGGAAATACAATTCCACTGATCCGCCGCGAACACATTAAGGGATTTTACGAGCGTAAACCCGACTGGCTGGTGCGGCCCCTCGGCCTTGAAAACGTACGCAAACAAGCTGTGCTGATGGAAGCACAAGCCTATCGATATTATACAGAAGCTGCAAAACGTACCAGCGATGCCGATACCAGAAAGCTGCTTGGCGATCTTGCAGAAGCAGAAAAATCCCATGTATCCCTGGCCTCGAAACTGTCGAGTGAACTGGTGGAAAAAGGAGCGGTGGAGGAGGAAGATGAGGCAGAACACCGGCAATTTGTGCTGACCTATGTCCAGCCGGGCCTTGCAGGTCTGATGGATGGATCAGTCTCAACACTTGCACCGGTATTTGCAGCAGCTTTTGCTACTCAAAACACATGGAGCACATTTCTGGTGGGGTTGGCTGCATCCATTGGTGCCGGAATCTCAATGGGCTTTACTGAAGCCCTCTCAGATGATGGCAAGCTTACCGGCAGGGGATCGCCGATCAAGCGTGGCTTTGCGTCCGGTATAATGACCACAATCGGGGGGCTGGGCCATGCCCTGCCTTATCTGATTACAGATTTCTGGGTGGCGACAAGCATCGCCGGCATTGTGGTCATCATTGAATTATGGGCCATTGCCTACATTCAGTCACGCTACATGGATACACCCTTTATGCGCGCAGCCCTTCAAATTGTGCTTGGCGGCGCTTTGGTATTTGCTGCAGGCGTGTTGATCGGCAACGCCTGACAGCTTGCCAGTTCGTCAAGCGTGCGTTGTAAAAGAGCAATATCCTGTTCACGGGAGAGGCGATGGTCTCCATCCTTAACAAGGGTCAATGTGACATTGTCAGAAGGAAGGTGGCTGACAAGCCGCATGGCGTGATCATATGGCACATCAGGGTCATTCATGCCTTGCAAGATACGAACCGGGCAATTGGTATTAATCAGCCCTGTTAATACCCGGTTGTTCCTGCCATCATCAATCAGTTCGCGGGTGATTATTGCCGGTTCGTCTGAATAATCACTTGGCTCTTCTATAAATCCGCAATTGTTCAGCGCCTCGACCTGTCGGTCGGAAAAACCCGGCTCCATCAATTCAGACGTAAAATCCGGTGCAGGCGCAATAAGCAGAAGGCCGCAGATTTTTCCCGAACCCGCACGGCTGTTCAATTCCTGAACGATACGCAAACCAATCCACCCACCCATAGAGGAGCCAACTAAAATCTGCGGGCCTTTCGTATGATTTTTTATCACAGCCAGGCTTTCTTCCAGCCACCGGGAAATAGTGCCGTCCCGGAATTTACCACCTGATTCACCGTGGCCCGAGTAGTCAAACCGCAATGCCGCGCGACCGGTGGATTTGGCCCAGTCAACCAATGCTTCAGCCTTGGTGCCGATCATATCCGATCGATATCCGCCAAGCCAGATCACGCCTGGACTGCTGCCCTCAAGTTTTCGAACCGCTATCTTTCGGGAATTACTGCCTGCTCCGACTTCCAAAATGTGTTTTGTTTCTGTATTCAAACCATGTCCTTCGCAATCAGTTGTTATCCGCCCAATTTTGTCTACCGCAAAGCAAGCCCAACCTCCATGTCAACCAAAAACAATACACCGGCAATTCTCCAGATAATTCCTGAACTGGAAACCGGAGGAGCGGAACAAACCACGATAGACATCGGTCGCGCAATTGCTGCCAGCGGCTGGGTATCATTTGTTGCATCAGAAGGCGGGCGCATGGTTGGCGCACTGGAGGCCTCCGGCACAACCCACGTTCAAATGTCCGCCGCCAGCAAGAATCCAGTTAAAATTCTGCTCAATGCATTCCGCCTTGCAGACCTGATCAAAAAGCACAAAATTTCCCTCATTCATGCCCGCTCCCGTGCACCGGCGTGGTCAGCATTGATTGCTGCAAAACTGACCGGCATTGCTTTTGTCACAACTTATCACGGTGCTTACAGCCAGAAATCATGGTTCAAGGGTCTTTATAATTCAAGCATGACCCGCTCTGACATCGTCATCGCGAATTCCAAATGGACAGAAGACCTGATCAATTCGCGAACGGCGGGCATCAGCGAAAAAATCCGGGTAGTGCATCGTGGCACTGATTTTTCCGCTTTTGACACCGGTTCAGTGCCAAAATCCAGAATAACAAAGCTCAGGAATGACTGGAGTGTTGACGAAAACCAGCCTGTTCTGCTCAACCTCGCCCGATTGACCAACTGGAAAGGGCAGCACACATTGATTGACGCTCTTCCAGCTGTTCTTGAAGAATTCCCGGATATTATTTTGGTGTTAGCCGGTGATGATCAGGGCCGCAGCGCCTATCGTTCCGAACTGGAAAGCAAAGCCCGCTCACATGGCATTGCCGAAAGTGTCCGCCTGCCAGGCCATTGCGATGATCCCGCAGCAGCCTGCGCTGCCGCCTCACTGGTGGTTGTTGCCTCAACTGAACCTGAGGCTTTCGGACGAGCAGCAGTTGAAGCACAAGCCCTGGAAAAACCTGTAATTGTTACTGATATCGGTGCGGTTGGAGAAACGGTTCTGGCTCCGCCCCAGGTGGAAGACAATCAACGTACTGGCTGGAAAACACCACCGGGCGACGTCAGGGCCATGACCCGTGCCATCCTCGCAGTGCTAAGACTTGATGAGCCAGTCAGAAACACAATCACCCGGCGTGCACGCAATCATGTTGAGGCAAATTTTTCACTTGAATTGATGTGCAACCGCACGCTGGACATCTATCGTGCCCTGTTGAAATAGATGGCTTCAACCATCTGAAATTCCACCATCGGTTTTCGGTTTGCGCATGATATGCGGTGTTTTCTCCCATTCAAACGGGCGGGTACAGAGATGCCAGACTGCTCGCCAGGACGCCCATGAGATCAACAGCCAATATAGTGGAACCGCGATCAGTTTTCGTCGCAAACGGGTAAGTCCGCTTACCGGTAGTGCCCGCCAGGACAGAACCATAAATGCCGCGTATCCAAGGACAATATTGATAATATCAACCAGCGCCAGTATCTGATAAAACAAGGCCGGTGAACTTGATGACAGCAAATGGTAAATTGCAAAACCCAGGGAAACAATAAAAAGGGGATGCATCAAAGCCGAAATAATCATGCCGGTAATCATCGCATGAAACATCAATGAATTGAACAGACCCAGATCGCGGTGCAGCTTGCCGGGATTACGCATATGCACAAGCCATGTCTGGAGCCAGCCCTTGAACCAGCGGGTTCGCTGCCTGATCCACACGCCAATGTGAATGGGCGCTTCCTCATAGGTAGGCAGTCTTAACACATCTGTCCTGTAGCCCATCCGTGCCAGCCTTATTCCAAGATCCGCATCCTCCGTATTTTTCCAGCGCCGGCCTGCGGAAATGGTTTGATGTCCCACCCAATGGAATCGGCGTCTTCCAATCTGCAAGCGCGGGCAACAGACCGCTAAACAGGGCCGAATATTCGATGGCAAACAAAGACGGCAACCAACCATAGCGGTGGTTATGAATAAGAAGGGGTGCCTGTAGACAGGCCAAACGAGCGCCACCTCTGGAAAATCTAGAAAAAGCCTCCCGCAATTGAAGCGGGTGCGGGCGATCTTCCGCGTCGTACAGAACGATATATTGGCCCTTGCAAATTTTCAGGGCAAAGTTCAGTGCTTTTGGCTTGGTTCTTGGCAACGAGGGCGGCACAATAACCAATTCAAATGGCGGACCGGGAATGCAACGCCGCACAGCGTCTATTGTTGCCTGATCGTCCTCTTCGCAAATCAGTTTGATTTCGAGCCTCGTCTTCGGCCATTTCATTTTTGACAAGGCAGAGACTAGATCAGCAACCTGATCTTCTTCCCTGTAAAGGGCCACCAGTATCGAGTAGAGAGGTGTATGAGGGCTGTTTATGGCATGCTTCAAATTCACTGGTGTCTCTGGGTCTATTTTTCTTGAAAATGCTGCAATTATCCTGACTAAAACGCAAAGAAGATAGAAAACCGATGCCAGAATATGCAGTAAAACAAGGAATATTCCCGCAGCAAACAACAACCCGACAATCGCAATCTTCGCCAACACCATTGCAATGACAATCTGCGCCTTTGTAAATGTGGTTGAAGCTGACAACTCTGGATATTTTGTTTTCAATGATGTGATGGCAATTCGAGTCAGAGATTTCTTATGACCGGCAATAAATACCTGCCTGATTGCTGACCTGGTGGTAACAACAATCCTCGATTTCAAAGATGGATGTTTGTCCAGGAAGAATTTCAGTTTCCGAAGCGCCAACCCATCCGGCGATATATAAACCATCAATTTTTGACTGTTGCCACGGACCAGGACCAGTCTGAGGCCATCGACCAGGTTTTTTTTGTTCCAGAATTCCCCCAGACAACTGCATTGCAAAATATGCTTGTCATCAAACGGCAATCTGAGGTGATGAGCCAGGCATTCAAAATAGGCAGCTTCAGTCAGCACGCCTGCTGCAAGCAGGCATTCAGCAGCGGAGGTACCAGCTTTTTTTGAAGTAAGCGATGCTGTCTGCAAAAGCGTGAGGTCAATTCCATACAAATGTAAAAACTGAATATCATCCGGGAGTGATGCCTCATTGATAGATTCAGTTTGAGTAATTATGTATTTAGGCGAATGTTTTAGTACTATGTGCCCGTGATTTGGCGCAATATTTTCCCGGTTCGGTTTTTGCGGTGGTGTGGATATTTGCAATTACACTACTCTGTATATGTTGATGTATATTTTTTCACATATACCGAACATCGGTAAATGTGGTTATTTGTTATGTTAGGTTTTTTGTTTCTGTAACGATACCTGCGATAAGTTACAGGTTGAGTCAAAATACATGGTCGGTAATATTGACAGATATGGTTTTTGCCACAGC
This sequence comes from Aurantimonadaceae bacterium, assembly GCA_003232595.1. GTDB lineage: Bacteria > Pseudomonadota > Alphaproteobacteria > Rhizobiales > Rhizobiaceae > SZUA-100. The sequence continues at coordinate 11,046 of QIIJ01000458.1, forward strand.
ATGGGATTTGGTTGTTGCTTGAAGTTTGATTTTTGCATTTGTAATGTGAAAATATACAACGCGCTTGGTAACGCCAAGGATAATTGCGGTTTCTTCTGATGTTTTGCCAACTGCCGCCCAGTGCAGTGCTTCCAGTTCGCGGTCGGTTAATTGGCTGTCCTGCTCATCTGCAAAAGGAGGCTCCGGGGAAAATCTTTCGTGAAGAAAATATGCAATGCATATAAATTCGCTTCTGTACCGGTGATAATATTGCAACCACTGTGCATCCTCCAACCGGGAGATCATCGAAACGAAACCACCGGTTTCTCCTTTTCCTTGAACCGGAACCGTAAATCCATTTTTTCCATCTGTTAATTTCCTGGCCTCCGCAACAAAATTACTGGGTCCGAATTTGGATTTTTCCGGTTCACGCCAGTCAAATGGCGTTCGGTCATTTAAAGCACGAAAAACAATGGGTTCTGGCTTCTTGAAATACGTTTCCTCATAAGCGCGCTCCCATGCTGCCGAATAGGTAGATTTTATTTTTGGGTTCACTGATGATGGAGCGCTGGTATCTGAGTAGATATATGTTAAATTTTGAAGGTCATAACATCGACATACAGACTTCAATAATTGGCGGTCATCAAATTTTGACCCCGCATGACTGTAGTCGAATTGTTGCTCGCTCAATAAATAGTGGAATAATCTGCTCAACAATACCTTGCCCCTCAACAATTGGTAATAATATATATGTTTGGTAATATTTCAATATGAAAAATGCAGCCCCAATAATGTATAACACCAATACACGTTCGGACAAGGCCGATTTGTACATCGCTACAATCAATAATATTGCTGGTTTGTATTCCGGTGTTTTGTTTTTGTGCGTGGCATTTTTTATAGCTTTGACAACAAATAGTATTCATGCAAATGAAATTTACACTCCAAATTATTGGAGCAGTAACGAAAGTATCTCGGGTAGTTATTCCCTGGAAAAAGAGGGTATCAGGTTTGTCGTAACAACAGACTTTCCTCCCTTTAGTTTCATCGATTCCGATAATAATATCAGAGGTTTCCACAGCGATCTGGCGCGCGCAATTTGTGCCCAGTTAAAAGCAAACCACAATTGCCTTATCCAGGCATTACCCTGGGACAAAATTGAGGGCAGCCTTACGTCCAATACGGCCTTAATGAGCGGTCTGGCAATCAGTGCGGAAACACGAAAAAGGTTGCTGTTTACAAGAGTTTATCTGTCAATTCCTGCCCGGTTTGTCACCCTCCGCAGCCGGGAAATTTCTGAGCCGCTATTCCAGAACCTGAAAGGCAAAACAGTTGGAGTTATCGATAATACTGCCCATAAGGCCTATTTGCAACTGAACTTCAGCAGCTTGCAGATCAGGATTTTCACGGATTTCAGTTCTATGAACACAGCTCTTGTAGCCGGTAAGATCGATGCGATGTTGACAGATGCGCTTACAGCGTCAACCTGGATGAATTCATTGGCATCTGGCAACTGTTGCCAATATTCCGGCGGTGCATATGTATCAAGGAAATTCTTTGGCAGCGGGCTTTCAATCGCGGTCAGCAAAAATAACAGAAAATTG
>QIIJ01000017.1 GCA_003232595.1 Aurantimonadaceae bacterium
GGCCCGGATCAAGCGGAGATTGAAACATCAGTTCCCCTGCTCCGCTAACCGTGGCCCGGGCCAACCTGCTGGCAAGCTCTTCGGGCAATCCGGCCTCAACACCGGCAGCAGCCATGGCTTCGGCCAAGTGAAACACATAAGCAGGCCCGCTGCCCGAAAGCCCGGTCACTGCATCAATAAGTGCCTCATCATCGACCCATTCGACCAGCCCGATGCTTTCCAGCAGCCGCGTAATGTTGGCGCGATGACCAACGCTCACCCGGCCATTGCCCACACAAACCGTTGCCCCCCGACGCACCTGCGCCGGTGTATTGGGCATGGCCCGTACAATCGCGCAATCTCCCAGACCCGTGGCCATGCCATCAAGGGTTTTGCCTGCAGCAATGGAAACGGCCACACTTTCCTCGCCCATCAGCGGCACAAGCGACGGCAAAACCGTATCCATAATCTGCGGCTTGAGCGCCACCAGCACGACATCGCACTGCAGATCTTCCGGCGGGGCTTTATGATGTGCCAGATTATTTTCAGCGATAACCTTGATCACCGACGCCACCGGAGAAGGGTCAATAATCGTAATCATCGACGGTGACATGCCATCGGCAAGCCATCCCTCCAGCATCGCGCCGCCCATATTTCCCGCACCCACGAGGGCAATGCTGAAATTATTTTCAGCCACGACTTTTAGGCCTCGCCCATGGTTTCAAACAGCACGTCACCAAGCGCCTGTTCAGCCGATTTACCGGCCCAGACCACAAACTGGAACGCCTGATAATAACGTTCACAGGCATCAAGTGAGCTGCCAAGCAGAAACTCCACCTGGCTGTTATTGGCATCAACCCCGCCATTAAGCGGCAAAGCCTGGCGAAACACCACCACACCATCATTGAACCACAAATCAAAATGGCCGACGACCAGCTGCTGGTTTATCGTCGCTATCAGCCGGGTTACTTCGTCCAGGCTTCTTTTGGTCACGCGCATGCCAAACGAACAGGCAAGATGCAGCGATTCCATTTCTTCAACCCATGAAAATGAAACCGTATAATGGGCGTGGATACCTGTGACCATGATAGAGATTTCATCCTCACCCGGTCGTTCAAAGGCCCAGTCGTTACCGGCGGCAACCTGCTCGATCACATCAAGGGGATTTTCGCCCCGTTCAAATTCAAAACTATCCAGGCTCATCGCCAACCTCAGTTTTTGTCTCACAGCTATTGACGCTAATAAACATTACGACCGCCGCATTACATATTATTTTCACTATTGTCGGAAATTGATGCAACAATCCTCATAGATTGATCAAACCAGCGGAACCGGTTTATTGCACTGCTCCCGAATCACTAACAATATCAGTGTATAACGGGCACTTCGGATAAAAAGCCCTAAGTATAAATCCTGCCAAATGAACTGTGGAAATGGCTTGAATCAACACGATCAAAAGGCCACGTAAAGGATTCTGCCAAAAGCATTATTAGGCAATTATCCACCGGGAAAAATAAATTCCTCCGGGTTTTATTTTTTCGCTTTTGCGCGGCCTTTGGCCGGTGATTTTGTGGCTTCCAACCCGTCAATTCTGGCTTCAAGCGCATCAACCCTTGCCAGGAGTGCCTGATTTTCTTCCCGTGCACGTGAGGCCATATCGCGCACGACTTCAAAATCCTCGCGCTGAACCAGGTCCATTTTAGCCAGAAAATGCTCCGCCTGGGAGCGCACAGCCGTCTCCGCCTCGCGTTTCACCCCTTGTGCAACGCCGGCGGCATCGGTCATCAGCTTGGCAAATTCATCAAGAATTCTGTTCGGGCCCTGGGCATTCATGGTCAATATCCATTTGCTGGTTTATGCAACTGTCTTCAGTTAAGCGATTATTCCGGTGGTTTCAAGGCAATGGGAAATTTCGCATCGCATCTTTTTATTGCCTTATACCAAGCGTCCTTAATACTGACCCATATAACCGGATTTGCAAGAGTTTTGGCTAGGCGCGATTGGCGACCTGGTACTGGTACCACGAGCCGGTCGCAACAACGCCCAAAACCCTTGCAAACCCGGCCTTCGGTGGTCCAAATTCGCCCACCGAACTTTGTTGCGTCTCTTGAACGATGACCCGTATCGCCCTGCGAGACGCGCCTTGTCGGAAGACGAATTTGGAACATTATATGGGTCAGTATTAAGGACGCTTGGTATTAATTCTATCAGGCCGGAATCTTCAAGATCACCCGCAGGCCACCCGTTGGACTGTCATCAAGGGTAATATCGCCGCCATGGGTACGGGCAATATCGCGGGCAATGGCAAGGCCAAGACCGGTGCCGCTATCGTCCTGATTACGCGCCTCGTCGAGCCGGAAAAACGGCTTGAACACATCTTCACGGCTGGCCTTGGGAATGCCGGAACCATTGTCATCAATCTGCATGTTCAACCAGCCATCGCGTCTGATGGCGGAAATATCTATTTGGTTTGAATTCTTGATTGCATTGGATACCAGATTGCCAAGCAGGCGACCAAAAGCGCCGGGACGTACCTTGATTGTATTTCGTCCTTCCAGATTGTAGCGCAACGCCTTGCCATTAAGTTCCGCCTCGCCCTCCAGCCGCGCCAGCGCTTCTTCCAGATTGATCAAACTGGTTTCCTCATCCCCGTCCCCGCGGGTGAAATTGAGATATTCCTCCAGCATGTTCTGCATGTCATCAACATCATTTTGTAATTCGTCCACCCCCTTTGATTTGCCAAGCAATGCCAGTTGCAGTTTAAAGCGGGTCAATATGGTGCGCAGATCATGGCTGACGCCCGCAAGCATCGTAGTACGCTGCTCAATCTGTCGCTCAATGCGTTCACGCATCACCAAAAATGCCTGCCCCGCCCGTCGCACTTCCTGGGCACCGCGCGGTTTGAAATTTTTGGGCAGTTCCCGCCCCTTGCCGAAGCTTTCAGCTGCCTCCACCAGCTGTTGAATGGGCCTGATCTGGTTGCGCAGAAACAAAATGGAAATCAGGATCAGCACCAGCGATGTACCGCTCATCCAAAGCAGAAAGATCTGGGTGTTGGAGGCATAGGCCTGATTGCGTTTGACATAGACCCGAAGCACGTTTTTTTCCAGCTGAATGCGAATTTCAAGCAGATTGGAATCGCCCACCGTATCAATCCAGAACGCCCGATCAATCTGGCGGGTGATCTGCTGGCTCAAAATTCCATCAAGAATGGAAAAGAACGGTTTTGGATTGGGCGGCGGCAACGGGTCCGGCGGCAGAATTGAAATATTGAGTGCAAATTTTTCCCGCGCAATACGGGTAATCGTCTCATAGTCCGTATCCTGCGGATAGGTCTCGATAATATCTACGATACCAGCCACATCACGTACAACAGCGCTTGACAATCTCTGGGTCACGGATTGCCAGTGACGTTCCATAAAAACAAATGCCACAACCGATTGCAGCAGCACCATCGGCGCAATGATGATAATCAGCGAACGGCCATAAAGCCCCTTGGGCATGCGCGCTGCAATCCAGCGGGTGAAAACCAGCCAGGGATATCGCAGGCGACGCAGTTTGTGTCTGAACAGATTAAGTGACGACACAATGGCCTCATGTTGCTCGGTAACAATAATTGAAGCCAGTTTAAACCACCCTCGCAAATTTTACCACAACTGCTCAAAGTTTGCCGAAAGAACGATCAGAAAGTACTGCAATCGAAATAAAAAGGCGCTGGACTGTTTCATGTTTACATGGAAGCAGTCAGGCTGCGAAGAGCAGGCCGATGCGAATGCATCGCTCCTCCTGAGCCTGTCGATGGGGAAGGCTGGGGCGCAGCCCCAAACAGCCGCGAGCGAAAGCTCCTGAGCGTTGAAAGCCGAGTATATTCGGATCACACTGCCTCAATCAACACAAAGCTTGTAGCCCATTCCGCGCACCGTTTGCAGCCAGATTGGCTGGCTCGGGTCGGTCTCGATTTTGCGTCGCAACCGGTTGATTTGCACATCGACCGTGCGTTCTCCTGTTGATGCATCATTGCCGAGCAGGTCCTGGCGCAGCACGATTTCACCCGCATTTTCAGCAAACAGGGTCATGATTTCCCGCTCCCGGTCGGTCAGCCGCACAATCATACCACTTTTCTTCAGCTCGTTTGCAACAATTGAATAGGAATAGGGGCCGAAAACCACCTGTTCGATAACCGGAATTTCTGATTGAACAACGCGCTTTAAAATACTGTTGACCCGCAACAGAAGTTCTCGCGGATCGAATGGTTTTGGCAGGTAGTCATCGGCTCCGGCCTCAAGTCCTTTGATACGCGCCTCGGTTTTGGAGAGCGCGGTCAGCATCAAAATCGGTACATCTGTTTCATCGCGCACCGCACGGGTGAAATCGACCCCGTTTTCCCCCGGCATCATCACGTCAACAATCAAAAGATCAAAAGCCAGGCCATTGAGCTTGCGCCTCGCATCGGCTGCATCCGTTGCAACCGTTACCCGGAAATCATTTTCCGACATATAACGTGACAGCAAATCGCGAATACGCCGGTCATCATCAATAATCAGGATATGTGGTGCATCATCGGCCAGAACGCCCGGTTCCAAAATTGTTGCAGTATCTGTCATCATGTTTCAATCCCGACAGAACCGGGTCAATCCGGTTTCTGTTCCTTTGGTATTAAATATCGCCCCTTGGACCCAGTTGATCGACGAAATCGCGATCTTCCGGATCAATCATCAACCTTAAAAACTCTTCCACATTGCGGCGACCTTCATTGTCTTGGCGCTCAAATGCGGCATTGATTCGACGTGATTGCAGTTGCGACAGCCGCAAAGCAAGCGCCCGCCCCTCTTTTGTGGGATAAAGCAGCCGTCGCCGGCCATCAATCGCCCCGCGTTCCTGAGCAATATGTCCACTGTCCATCAGATCACGCAAAACCCGGGAAAGGCTCTGCTTGGTGATTTTCAGAATTTCCAGTAATTCAGCCACTGAAAGCCCCGGCCGCCGATTGACAAAATGCAGCACCCGGTGATGGGCCCGCCCGAAACCATAATCAGCAAGCACCTCATCCGCATCAGTGATGAACGAACGATAGGCAAAAAACAGCAACTCAATGGTCCTGAAATTTTCGCAATCATCTTCCGACATCGAGGTTTTGACAATTTCTGAGTCCGTCATCCACACTCCCATACTGGATTTTCAACCCTAACGGCCACAAAAATACGTCAGCCTTATTGACATATTTAATTTTCAGCCGATACTGCCTGAAATACAATGTTTTATAAAGGCCTGATCCTTCAAGCAGGCATTGTTGCGATGTGCAACTATTTAGATCCTATCAACAGGAGTCGGCGAAATGGCATCTCCCTCATTTGATCAACTGGATGGCGTCATCTGGTACAACGGTGAATTTGTTGAATGGGCGGATGCACAGGTGCACGTGCTGACCCACGGATTGCACTATGCCAGCTCGGTGTTTGAGGGCGAGCGCGCCTATGGCGGCAAGATTTTCGAATTGAATGCCCACAGCGAGCGGCTGCACGCATCAGCCAAATATCTTGGCTTTGAAATCCCCTGGTCAGTGGAAGAGATCAACCAGGCTTGCAGGGACACACTTGCGCGCCAGGAACTGATTGATGCCTACATCCGCCCGGTGGCCTGGCGCGGCAGTGAGATGATGGGAGTTTCAGCCCAGAAAAACCGCATCAATCTTGCGATCGCCGCATGGGAATGGCCAAGTTATTTTGACCCGGAAGAGCGCAAAAAAGGCATTCGCCTTGATATTTCAGAGTGGCGCAGGCCGGACCCGGCGACAATTCCCTGCAAATCCAAGGCCGCCGGGCTGTACATGATCTGCACATTGTCCAAACACGCAGCCGAAGACAAAGGCTATGCGGACGCGTTGATGTACGACTATCGCGGACTGGTGGCAGAGGCGACAGGCGCCAATGTCTTCTTCATCAGGGACGGTGTCATCCACACCCCGACGCCGGACTGCTTCCTGGACGGCATTACCCGCCAGACTGTGATAAAACTTGCCAAAAAGCGCCAGATGAAGGTCATCGAGCGAGCAATTCAGCCTGAGGAAATGGAGAATTTTGAGGAATGTTTCCTCACCGGTTCAGCAGCCGAAGTGACGCCAGTATCAGAAATCGGTCCCTACAGCTTCACCCCCGGCTCAATATCGCTCACCCTGATGGAAGACTATGACAAAGAAGTGCGGGCCTGAACCGGTTTTCAGGACCTCTTCTCAATTTGACATTCCCAAAGGTAAAGCAGATATTACCACAGCGCAAAGATTCGCGCATCATTGAATGGGGAGAAAACTATGGAATTTCAAACACTTATTATTCAACTTATCAGCGGTGCCGTCGGCGGCGGTGCCATTGGCGGACTGATCAAACAGGTCGGCATGGGCAACATTGCCAACTTGATTGCCGGTGCCATTGGCGGTGCCGGTACCGGCCCGATTTTGGGCATGCTCGGCATGGCAGGCGGCATGGCGGCCGGTGATGCAGGCGGCGGCATGATGGGCGGCGCCCTGGGTTCAGCAATTGGCGGCCTTGCCGGCGGCGGTGTCCTGACCGGCGTCGTAGGTGCAATTAAAAACGCCATGGGCGGCAGTGGCAGCAGCGAATAGGCCAGACTGTTTAATTTGAGAAAAAATTCACACCGCCGCTGCCGGTTATGGTTGCGGCGGTGTTGAACTATCCCCTCAACCCCGCTACGCTCGACCCATTATCCCTTTTCAGGAGAGCCCCATGGCCGAGCTTCAGGTTGCTATTGTTCCCGTTACCGACTTTCAGCAGAATTGCGCAATTATCTGGGATACGGATACAAGACAAGCTGCAGTGTTTGATCCCGGCGGCAATGTTGACCGGATTGCCTCAAAAATCCGCCAGCTCAAGGTCACAGTTGAAAAAATCATTCTGACCCATGGCCATATTGACCATGCGGGCGGGGCGATGGACCTTAAGGACGCGCTTGATATCCCGATCATCGGTCCGCACAAGGATGATGAATTACTGTTGCTGGGTCTTGAGGATCAGGCGCAGATGTTTAACGTGCAATCGCCCGTGCGCAATTGCATTCCCGATGAATGGCTGGATGAGGGTGAAACCATCAGTATCGGCGGCAATGAATTTGCGATTTTTCACTGCCCCGGCCACGCGCCCGGCCACGTGGTATTCTATAACGAGGAAAACAGCTTCGCCCATGTGGGCGATTGCCTGTTCAAGGGCGGGATCGGTCGCACCGACCTGCCCGGCGGCAATCACGACGCATTGATTTCCTCGATCAAGAACAAACTGCTTCCCCTGGGCGATGACATCATGTTCATCTGCGGCCATGGCCCCGACAGCACCTTTGGCGAGGAGCGCCAAAACAACCCGTTTCTGGTGTGAGAATAGTCCATGCCTTTGATCAACGACACGAAAGCTGCTGAAATACCGGCAGAACTTGACCGCTGGAACTGGGGCGCATTTTTCCTCAACTGGATCTGGGGCATCGGCAACAGCACCTATATTGCCCTCTTGATGTTTGTGCCGATTGTCAATGTCGTGATGATATTTGTACTTGGAGCAAAGGGCAGCAAATGGGCCTGGCGCAACCGGCTCTGGCGGGATGCAGAACATTTCCGCAAAACCCAGAGGAAATGGGCCATTGCAGGTCTTGTTGTCTGGATTTCCTTGCCGATAATTGCATTCCTTTTGGTTTACAGTATTGGCCAGGGCATGAAAAGCAGTGGCGCCTATCAGATATCGATGGAAAGGCTGAGCAGCAATCAAGAACTGGTCGGGCGGATTGGCGCGCCCATCAAGGATGGGCTTTTACCCTTTGGCAGCATCAGGATCGGTGCCGATGGCAGCGGTGCTGCAAACTTCCAGATTTCGCTCACCGGCAGCACGGGCAAGGCAACGGCCATTGCACGGGCCACCAAGAGCAATGGAGTCTGGACGGTATTTTTGCTGGTGGCAACACCCGCCGATGGCGGTGACCCGGTTGTCATTATCAACACCAGAAATATCAGGATCCCGAAGTCCGGCCTGGACGCGTAAAATTTCGCGCTCAACAGGAGCTACCCTTTGTCCATCATTGCGGATATTGGACCCGCAATTCCGGGATGATGAACGAAGAAGTCATCCCAATCACTATGGCGTTTGATCTTTTGATGGAACCGCTCCAGATTACTTTCGCTCACGGTCATTTGGGACTATGCCCCCGTCTTCCCCGCTGACAGGCTCAGAAAATGGCACCATCACACCACCTCTATCATACTACCTCTTTGCGGGACTAAACACCCAAGGCTCACCGGTGCACAACTATCGGTGATAATTTGGGGGATGGCCAGTTATTTTTGCACATGGTATGATATTTTTGTAGTCAATTCAGACATCGTGGAGAAACCAATGAGAATATTTACCAGAGTGCTTGGCGCTGCTACTGCACTTATTATGCTATCAGGAACCGCCATTGCCCAAAGCCCGTTTGACAGTCCGATCAAGGCAAGGCAGGCCTTAATGCAGCTATATTCATTTAATATTGGTCAATTGGCTGGCATGGCCAAAGGCGAAGTCCCCTATGACGCAAAGGTTGCTTCTGCTGCTGCAAATAATCTGAAATTAGCTGCAAGTATTGATCAGTCAGCCATGTGGCCCCCGGGTAGTGACAACAGTGCCATGGCCGACAAGACCAGCGCCCTGCCCGATCTGTGGTCAGCATTTCCGAAAGTCGTGGAAGCCCAGAAGATGCTCGTCACAGCAACCGATGGCATTGTGGCAATGGCCGGAAAAGACCTGGCCTCATTGCAGGGTGCAATTGGCGCCGTTGGCAGATCCTGCGGCAGTTGCCACAAATCGTTTCGCGCTGAAAAGAAATAGTAACACTTTCATCAGCAACATAATTATCAACACCGTCGGCAAAGAATTTTGTCGGCGGATTATCCTGATTCCATTGCCCCCCACAAAAGCCTGAGTGCAATCACCGTCAGCAATATTTTCAAACCCCGTCGAAATACCTTTTCCGGCAACCGGTTCAGCAATTTACGGCCCACCAGTGTGCCGGTAAAACCAAATCCCAGCAACACCGCCAGTACCGGCAGCCATTGCCAGAACGCAAATCCCAGGAACCCGAAAACAAACAGCTTCATCAGGTGTTGAATGCTCATCAGCACCGCATTTGTGGCAACCATTTCCTGACGATTATTGCTGGCAGCAGCGGCAAACGGTGCAATCAGCGGCCCCGTGGCACCAACAAACATGGTGGCAAATGTGCTTGCCAGTGCAACCAGAAAAAACGTTTTCTGCCCCGG
>QIIJ01000260.1 GCA_003232595.1 Aurantimonadaceae bacterium
TCGAAAAGGGCTTGACCGAAAAGCTCCTTACATCTCATTCCCGTTTCCTTTGGTTTTATTGGCCCATCTGAACAATTTGCTTCCAACCCGGTTGTCGGATTGGTGCAATTCGGGGCTGCGTGCAAAAATGGAGACCGGGGACGACCATATGTGAGTGCTGGGAAATCTTTCCCAGTTCTTTCCGATATCCAAGCGCCGCCCCGGGGTCGATTTCTAATTGGCCCACTTGTCAATCAGATTTGAACAACCGGCCTCTTTGACAAATTCAGAAGTGGCCAAGAGCACTTCATCAATTTGTCTTGTGGTTGGCTGTCAGAAAAAACCTCAGTCGTGCAGACTTATTCGGCACCGCCGGAGCAATAATCGGCAGGACGTTGAAGCCATTTTCAAAAAGCTTGTTGGATACCCAAATTGCGGCCAAAGAGTCCCAGGTCATCACAGGAATTATGGGGAATTCGCCACCCATTTCACAATCGAGATTATAGTGACCAGCCTTGGCTCGAAAATATTTTGAAAGCTCCCGCAAGCGGTCAACCGGACCGGTGTCGCGGGCCAACATTTTCAGCGCTTCATTCGCTGCATATGCATTTGGGGCGGAAAGGCCTACCGAATAGACAAAGCCAGGCGCCTTGAAACGAAGCAGGTCAATCAATCCTGAGGAGCCGCCAATAAATCCGCCACAAGAGCAGAGCGCCTTGGATAAGGTGCCCATGATAATTTCAATATGTTCTGCATCAATCCCATATTCTTCGCAAAGACCCCGGCCAGTCATGCCCAGAACACCAAGGGAATGTGCCTCGTCAATCATCAGCCAGGATCCATGCCGGTTTTTTGTTTCAATAAATTTTGGCAGGTCCGGGATATCGCCATCCATTGAATACAAACCTTCAATGACGACCAGTACGTTTTCATAGTCACCGCGAACAGACGCCAGTTTGTCATCAACCCAGTTGTAATCGTTGTGCGGAAAGGCAAAATGATCCGCACCCGATGCGCGGACGCCTTCATATATCGAATTATGCGCAAGCGCGTCGACGAGAACTAGATCTCCTTTTGTCACCAAGGTACGCAGTCCGGCCAAATTTGTTCCGTATCCGGAAACCATCGTTATACATTCTTCCACCCCGAGAAAGTCTGCGATCCGATTTTCAAGTTCCGCGTGATAGCGCCGGTGGCCACCAACGACACGTGAGGCGGTCGAAGAAACACCCCATTCCCTGGCACCCAAAGCTGCTGCATCGGCAACAGCACTGGATTGATTTAGACCAAGGTAATCATAGGAAGCGAAATTCGTTTTCCAGGATCCTTCAATTTTGACTTTGGTACCACGCACCTCATCAACCCGGCGAAAAAATGGGGAGTCTATGCCAAGCGTTTGCCCGGTCGATCTAACGATCTTTATTTCGCGATAGGCTGGCAAAGTCCGGAAATCAAATGCCACCTCCGGTCCTGCATCCTCACCGGGCGCTTCCGGCGGCGAGGGCTGAATTGCGGAATGTTGTTTGTGCAGCTTTTGCAAAAGGGACCGGGAGCTTTTTTTCATTTGATGTTGCACCTGATCAGGCAGATTTCCTCATCACTTTATCCGCCAACTCATTTGAAATCTCTGTAGTTGTCAAATGCCGGGTAACCATATCTGCACCGCGATCCTCCTGATCGTCAGACACGATACTGTCAACAATCTCACTGGCAATTAATGCCAGGTTCGACTCTGCATCGACCACTGTAAAATCCACACCCGGCCCCAGCCTTTCCTCGGCTGCCATCACAAGGTTCAGGCCCATCAAGCTGTCAAATCCCAGTTCTTGAAGCGGTCTTGTAACATCCACATCCGATGGCGCCATGCGCATGATTGTGGCTGCTTCATGGGTCAGGATCTCTAAAATTGCTTTTAGAGCCACCTTTTTGCCCCGTTCCTCAACCAGTTTCTGAAGGTCAATCACATCCTCGATCGGTATCTGCCTTTTCCTGATGTTCAACGCCTCAAACAGCGGTTCAGAAATCACCGGATGGTTCCTTAGTGGAATGGACCAGTCCACAGGCGAGATGGTGATTGCCGTGCATTCAGGACAGTTCGCCAAGACTTTATCCAACCTCTTCAGTGCGGACGCTGCGCTTTGGAGTGTTCCAAATTGCCGCGCTACAATTTCGCGGCTTTCATCATTTCTTGCCAAATAACCGACATCCGATATTGGGCCCCAAGAAACAACAAGACCTGGAAAACCATCTTGAACCCGCTTGGTAACAATTTCCTCCATTCCAAGATTCGCAACGACATAGGCCGATTGTCCTTGCGACCCAAATCGCGACGCCGCAGAGCCGAAAAGAATGAAATGATCCAACGAAAACCGACGCGTCAACTTATCCAGGGCCATAGCACAGCGAATTTTAGGTTCAATGACCGCGCGAATTCGTTCTTGATCCAAATTTTCAAATCTCGCGTCGTCAAGCACAAGAGCACTGTTCACTACGCCTGCCAGCCCCTCTTGCTGGTCCTCGATTCTCTCAAGAATGGCGCGGATATCGTCCTCATTTGTTGCATCACAGCAAGAGACGTGAACCGACACTCCCGCCGCCTCAATAGCCTTCAGCTCATCTGGCGGGATCTGGCCTGATCTGCTGGCAAGCCAAAGCGATCTGGCGCCGCTATTCGCAAGCCACTTTGCTGTTTCCAACCCAAAACCCGACGTCCCGCCGAGCACCAACCAGGTGCCTCGTATTGGCTTGGGTTCGCAACCTGCGACCGCAGGAGGCGTCGGCGGAGTTACAAGGATTTTTCCGATGTGATGGGACTGTTGCATATATTGGAAAGCGTCACGAATTCTTTGAGCCGGAAAAACTTTCAGGGGCGGCAATGTAAGTGATTCATCCTCAAAGCCGGCAGCAATCCGGCGCATGGCCCGTTTTGCATTTGTCGGCCTGTGCAGCAAAAGCTGATCAATATCCATACCGAAATAAGAGATATTCTTTCGCAGAACCCGGGTAGCCATCACAGAGTTTTCCAGAAACCCACGTTTTCCGAGCTCGACGAAACGGCCAAATGGAGCCAGACAACCAAGTCCCCTTTCCATTGCCTCTCCGGCCAAGCTGTTCAACACCACATCAATCCCCGCATTACTAGTAATCTCAGCGATTTTATCGGCAAATTCCAGCGATCGACTATCGAGAATATGTGTGACACCAAGCGTCTTCAAATACAGCCGTTTCTCAGCACTGCCTGCTGTAGCGATCACTATCAGTCCGGCGTTCCTGGCAATCTGAATTGCCGCCAGTCCAACCCCACCGGTCGCCCCGTGGATTAATACTGTTTCGTTTCGCTTAACTTGGGCAAACTCTTTCAGTGCGTAGTCTGCGGTCAAAAAAGCGACGGGAATCGACGCTGCCTCAATCAAATCTGTATTTTCAGGCAGTGCCATCACTGCGCTTGAAGCCGTTGTGACGTGGCTGCTAAACGCGCCGGACGCAAATGCCATTACCTTGTCGCCGGGCGTGAATTTAGATTTCGAGCCAACCCGCGTGATATAGCCAGAGCATTCCATGCCAAGCGAGGGGCCGGTAAACCCGCCTTCCAATGCTTCGACTGGTAGCAAACCCTGCGCCCACATGATGTCGCGGTAATTCAACCCTGTCGCGATAACTTGGATTTCCAACTCGTTGTCGCGTAGAGGCTTCCTTTCCTGAAGCCTCCAATCCATTTTATTCAGAGATCGTCGCCCCTGCTGCCTCAGCACCGATTTTGATTCACTGATCGGTGGACACTCGGGGACATCTGCCGGCAGAATCCTTTGGCCAAATGTTCCCGCCAAGCAAATTGTGATCTCTCGTTCGCTGGTTGTGGCAAGCATTTCCACGACACGTTCCGCAGTAACACCATCCTCGACACTCATCGTCCGAATATCGCGGCGTGTTTCATTCACTATGCTCCTGCGCCAACCGCGGATGGTCGACGATCCCACGAGACCACGCTGAATAATCCAAGTGGTGCCCTCGGAATCTGATTGTGCAAACCGAAAAGGCTGGCTGATTGCGATCTTAAACAGGTCTTTCTCTGCATCGAGAACCAACAGTTTCACCGGCACACCATCTGGATTGCTGAGGTTGCGAAGCCCATCAGCCAGTTCACCCGACCCCACAACGTGAAAGGCCGGTATTTCCACCGATGTTCGCTGCGTTGCTCGGGCAGTAAAAAACCGAATTGAAGAATTCGCCTCTGAGCGATGTTGAACAACATCCGTTCCGTGGCGACACAGGGTCTTCGTCAGCATTTCCAGGGCGTTTTGTGACCGATGGCGGCGCAAAAGTCGCGCAAAGGCATCAACGTCTTCCTCGACAAACAGCACTTCTCCACCATAGCGCAAAAATCCAAGGATTTGCCTATGCGACTCTGGCGCATATGACCGCACAACATCTACACCTACGACAAGATCAAATTTGCCTGTGATCAGATTTACGCCCTGAAGCGTTCCGACGAAAATTGCTGGTTGATCTGGCAATGCCATGATCAGAGCCTCGGCGTTTTTCTCGTCCTTTGCCAATATGGAAACGTGGCCAAATACCTTGGTAGCCTGCTCTACCAATGCCGCATCGACTGGCCCCACAAGGAGAACTCTGGCTTTGGGCGCAACCATATCCTGCAAAACCACCAGCGCAGCATCAGAGAGGCCGGGGTGAAAATCCGCCTTCGAACCGGACGCGGACAAATGCCCTAATAGCGCGTGAAGTTCCGTGTTCGCCTTGGGGCCGGTTTGAACTAGCAAATCCACCAAACTGTTGATTTCCGGCCATGGACAG
This sequence comes from Aurantimonadaceae bacterium, assembly GCA_003232595.1. Lineage (GTDB taxonomy): Bacteria > Pseudomonadota > Alphaproteobacteria > Rhizobiales > Rhizobiaceae > SZUA-100. Next base: position 4,792 of record QIIJ01000260.1, read on the forward strand.
GGTTCAATCAATGACGGTTTTTCTTGATCACCGAATTCGACGCTTTCGTGCAACGATAATATCTGTAACGCAGCGTCCAATTGTCCACTGGCAACGGCGGTGTCGCCCGGATGGTTTGCGACAATATCCCAGGCACATCTTCCTGCGATCGCATCACGCAAGACCCCGATATCATCCTGGTCCTTATTGTTCTGGTGCGAAAATTTTACAACCGACTCTTTGACTGAAACAGAAACTTCGCCACCCAGTGGTACGCTCACTTCTTCCCAGTACTCAGTCAAATCACCAGAGATATTGCTGGCAGGCCGAAACCGAAATTCGTCGATGGAAGCTACGACACGGCCCTTGGCCGAAAGATACTTGACGTCAAGACACATGCCAAATTCACTGATTTGTCTTAGTGTAACCCTTGAAGCCGAAATTGTTTCTGTCGAGAAAACTTGAACCCTTCCCATACGACCGGGCAAGAAAACGGTATTGCTGTCAATATTACGTTGTTCCAGCAGTGCTGCTACAGAGTGCAAACCAGAATCCGCCAAAGTAGGGTCAATTCTGAAAATGTCCGAAATATCCGACGACCCCAAAACAGCGTCAACCTGGTCTTCAAACACTGATACGCCCCGAATTTTCGCGAAACTCTTGCCGTAGTCCAAGCCCAGTTCGCCAAGTCTGGGGTAGAAATCTTCGTCAAACTGCCCAACTGTGACGTTCAGAATTTCGGCATCGGTTTGCGTTGGTTCTGCCACCGACGCTATCGCGATATCCGTCCAGTGCTTTCCAGAACGCATCGAGAATGTCAGGCGTTTTGCGCTTGGTTCAAAGACCACGCGCGTCGAGGTCGACTTGTCCCTTTTTAGTTGGAGCGGGCGATAAATTTCAAGGTCCCGGAGTTCTACTCGGTCCCTGCCAAAAACCTGCGAAGCTGCCTCGACAAACATTTCCAAAATACACGTAGCCGGAAGCAACACCCGCCCATCAACGACGTGATCACCTAACCATGTAAGTCTACCGACCGATAAATCGTTGTGCCAAACAAGGCTATCCGGACTAAGGCGACCTCCCAGAAGAACGTGTTGTTGGTCTCGAGCGAAAATATCGAGGCGGATTTCCTTATCCAACACGTAAGACTTTCGATCGAACGGATAGGTGGGTAGGTCTGCTAGAAATGGTAGCTTAGGTCCGAGCAAATCTTCTCCTTGAAGAATCGCCCCAGACGCCAGCGCATCCAGAACAATCTCAACAGGAGGGCGTTCCTTCTTTCGTGCAGCTCCGAGGCCTTCTACCACCGGGTAGTAGCGCCCCTCTTCCGTTAGACAGTCACGGATGCTTGATCTCAATACTGTAACAGGAGAAATTTCAACCAAGACGCCAATATTGTCTTTTGACATAGCCTTGACGGCATTGCGAAAACGCACCATTTCCCGGGCGCTCTTCCACCAATACTGGGTATCCAAGTCGCCGCCATTGACTTGGGCTCCGGACCAACCAGAATAAAACGCGATCTCCGAGGACATCCCGTTAATGTCCTTTAGATCTTGACACATAGAGGATCGGAGGTCGTCCAAAAAACGAGAATGATAGGGATAATCAATCGCTAGACGCTTGCCTGCGATCCGCATCTCGCGGGCGGTCGCCAAAAGCCGAGCCACTTCATCGGCTTTTCCGGTAACCGTAACGTTTTCACTCGCATTCTCTGCCGCAATCTCAACGTCTAGACCCAAATCGATGATCATTTGAGTGACTTCGTTTTTGCTCGCAGCCATGCCGGCCATAGTTCCGGCTCCGCGAATTTTTTCGAGCGCATTCGAGCGGGTCACGATTATTTCAACTGCATCCTGAAGAGAAATCATGCCGGCGGTATGTGCAGCGGCGACCTCTCCCACCGAATGACCAAGAACCGCATGGGGACGCAATCCCAGCACCTTCAAAGCCTCAACTAGAGCGACTTGAATAGCAAACAAGAGAGGTTGAGCAACACGCGCATGCAATAAACGATCGCCCAGATCGTCAGACATCATCAGATCGACCACAGATTCTGCGCCGGATACCTCAAATTGTCTGGAGATACGCTCAATGCAGCGACGAAAAACTGGGTTACTGTCTAATAGCTCTCGCGCCATGCCGTTTTTGACGGCGCCATTCCCCGAAAAGATAAACCCTACCCGGGCATCTCCCTTGATCGCCTCTCCCACGACGGCCCCATGATCGCGCGAGCCGTCAAGCCAACTGGTTAGGTTTTCCTGAGCACTGTCGGCGGACCCTGGCGGCAGGCACAATCGAAAACGATGTCGTGTGAGCCGGTGATTAGCGTTTGAAAAGGCCTGACCCAAATCAATTTTCTGACAGGATATTTTATGCTGCCAGTTCTTCGCCAGTTCCTTTAGCGCCGGCTTGCTGGCAGCCGTCAACCTGAGTGCGGGCAATGCATCGTGGTCCGTTATGGTTTCGGGTTCATTTTTGAATGCACTTGGCTGTCGGATAACCGCGTGCGCGTTTGCTCCACCAAAACCAAACGAATTGATGGCAGCAAACCAGGGCTTATCGCGAACGGGGATTTCCAGGTGATCCTGGACAAGTTTCAGATTCAGACCTTTGCAATCGATGTCCGGATTTGGTTCCTCGCAGTGCAAAGAGGCTGGCAGGAAATTATTTTCAAGGGCCAGTTGCGCCTTGAGAAGGCCGACAAGTCCAGAAACGGGCTCTAAGTGTCCAAAATTCGTTTTAGATGACCCAATTGGTAAGGGTTTCGCTCGCTTTAGTCCGTATGACCGGCCGATTGCCGTCGCTTCAATCGGATCTCCTATCGGTGTACCTGTGCCGTGCGCTTCGACAAACGCTATGTCATTTGGATCAATATTAAATTTGTCGATGACCCTTTCCATTAGTTCGGCTTGCCGATCGGTCGACGGTATTGTCATGCTACGTTTTTGACCGTCGGTGTTGGTCGCCGTACCAACAAGAACGGATCGGATATTGTCCTGTTCAGTTCGAGCCAAATCAAGTCGTCGAAGCACAAAAACCACCGCGCCTTCTGATCGAACGTACCCATCAGCACCTTTTGCAAACGCCCTGCACAGACCATCCGCCGATAGCATGCTCGCCTTCGAGAATCCGATAAATGGAATTGGTGAAAGAATAATGTTAACGCCTGCAACTATCGCTGTGTCGACTTCGCCACTTTCAATGGCCGCGCGCGCCTGATCCAATGCGAACAGAGCCGAAGAACATGCGGTATCGATCGTGAAACTCGGCCCCCTAAAATTCCAATGATACGAAATGCGGTTCGCAAGGATTGATAGTGTGTTGCCAAGTATGAAATGCCCCTCGACCATTTTTGGGTTCTGAAGGCCGAAAGTCGAATGGTCAGCCGCAGAGGCCCCGACGTAGACGCCTGTGCGTTCGCGTTCCATTTCTGTCGGATTAATGCCTGCATGATCAATCGCGTGGGCAACCGTTTCCAGTAAAATTCGTTGCTGAGGGTCCATTTGTGAGGATTCAAGCGGGCTAATCCCGAAGAATTCCGCGTCGAACGAAAACGGGTCGTCAATTGTACCAGCACGCTGAACATAGGTTTTTCCGGGGGCGGTCTTGATCGGATCAAAGAACCGGACTGACGACCATCTCTGGTCGGGAATATCTGAGATCGTACAACGACTTTGCACCAGAACCTCCCAGACCTGATCCACGTTTTCCGCACCAGGCAGCCGGGCAGCATAACCAATAATGGCCGCCTCGTTCTTCGATATGGTCATTGTTGTTACCGATTGGTCCATTCTTTAACACCCTACCAGCCTTACCAAACCGGTCCAGTAAGTTTATTGCGCCATCCCCGCGTGCCTTGATCTATGAATCGAACTGGGTGGCTTTGCCGAGTTCTACCGGTCCGTTCGAAAAAAAGAAAAATTACTTTGAAAACTGCCCGTTTTTTGGAATTCGTTTTCATAAATAGAACTCCTGTGCGAAATACGAATTCCTAAATCACGCTGAGAGCTCTCGAGCCTTTATAACGGCTTCGACACGATTTCGAGCATGGAGCTTCTTTAATATATTGGTCATGTGATGTTTGACGGTTTTTTCACGAATATTGATTTCTTCGCCAATTTCCTTGTTGCTCAAACCCCGTGAAACCCCCTGAAGAATTTGCTCCTCCCGGTCCGTAAGGTCGGCAATTTTCACCTTTTCGATACCACCGGACTGTTGGTGCTGGCTCGCATCCGAGAGCATTTTCAGTGCCAATCCGGGCGATATATATGTTTCTCCTACGCAGATATTCTTAACTATCTCAACCAGTCGATTTCCACCAATTCCCTTGAGAACATAGCCCTTCGCCCCGGCTCGAATGGCCGAATATACATCATCTTCCTCTTCCGAGATGGTCAGCATCGCGATGTTGACACGCGGGCATTTGGAATGGATCGAAACCGCGGCGTTAACGCCTCCGCCTGGCATGCTGACGTCCAGAAGAACAATATCAGGGTTGTACTCGCGGGTCAGTTCCAAGGCCTCATTTGCGTTCGCCCCTTCGGCGACCACCTTAATGTCTGGGTCACACTCCAGGGTATCTGCGACACCTTTACGAAACAACTCGTGATCATCAAAGATCGCAACGGTCAGAACGTTATTCATCAACAATC
>QIIJ01000041.1 GCA_003232595.1 Aurantimonadaceae bacterium
TATGCAAATCAATGAGGTCGCCAATGGTTTTGGCTTTGCCGCTACCATTTCGTGACGGTTCGCCGCCAAGATCAATCAATCGCTCGGTCTCGACTACCCATTCATCCGCTAATGATTTGACACGGAAGGTGCGGGAGGCATATTTACCCTTCCGGCGGACCAATGCTCGCCAGCTTCCTTCTTTTGTTTTAACGATAGTGCCCATGATCAGTTCCGTACAGTTCATCAAATCCGTGCAAATTCCGTACACTCAGGGATCAAAACATATCCAAATCCGTACAATTGTGTCCATTTCCGTACAGTTTTGTTCTGTATTTAACCCCTTGAATAGTAACATAAACAATTGAAAAATAAAGATAAAATATTCGCCGTCGCTCCGATGATGGATTGGACAGATCGTCATTGCCGGTATTTTCACCGGCTTATGACGTCATGTGCGGTGCTTTATACCGAAATGGTGGTTGATGCTGCATTATTGCATGGTGATCGGGCGCGGCATTTGGATTGTTCCGGCGAGCAGCACCCGGTTGCATTGCAGCTTGGCGGCAGCAAGCCGGAAGACCTGGCACGAGCTGTCAAAATTGCAGCTCCCTGGGGCTATGACGAAATCAACCTCAATGTCGGCTGTCCGTCAGATAGGGTTCAGTCCGGCACATTTGGCGCTTGCCTGATGCGCCAGCCGCAGCTTGTTGGTGCCTGTGTTAGTGCCATGAAACAGGTCGCAGATATGCCGGTCACCGTTAAATGCCGCATCGGTGTGGACGAGCAAGACCCTGAGCCGGCTTTGGATGAACTGGCTGCCGCGGTGTTTGAAAACGGCTGTGATGCACTTTGGGTTCATGCGCGCAAGGCCTGGCTGGAAGGGCTGAGCCCAAAACAGAACCGTGATGTTCCGCCGCTCGATTATGACCGCGTTTATCGGTTGAAACAGGATTACCCGGAACAGTTTATCGGCATTAATGGCGGCATTGAAAATCTTGAACAATCACAACGGCATCTGAAACGGGTCGATGGCGTTATGCTGGGACGGGCGGCCTATCACAACCCGGCATTGCTGCGTCAGGTGGACCAGGAAATATTCAGACACCCCGGCGCCACAATACCGTTCGATGAAATCTGCCGGCAAATGATGCAATATACCGCAAATCACTTGAAACGGGGAGGGCGGGTCAATCATATTACCCGTCACATGCTGGGCCTGTTTCACGGGTTGCCCGGAGCCCGAAATTATCGACGCATTCTGACCGTGGAAGCCTGCAAACCAGGGGCAACCGAATACCAGTAAGATGTTAGTTGCAGAAAACGCATAGCCTCCCGATACCGGAAGACTTCATTGGAACAATCTCTGACAATTGCGGAACTGCTGCCTTTTGCCCTTGCCATTCTGGCCGCAAGCACACTTGCCGGTATCATGGCCGGTATATTCGGCATCGGCGGTGGGGCAATCCTTGTGCCGGTGCTCTATCAGTTTCTGACCATGCTTGGTGTTGATGAGGCTGTACGCATGCATGTATGTGTCGGCACGTCGCTGGCAATTATCATTCCCACATCGATGCGCTCCTTTACCTCGCACCTGAAAAAAGGCGCCGTCGATCTGCAATTGCTGCGGCAATGGATGGTTGCTGTGCCTCTGGGTGTGATCATCGCATCGCTGATTGCCGCCAGTATTTCAAGCGCAGGCTTGCGGGCAATTTTTGCAATGATTGCCATCCTTGTTGCCCTGCGATTGCTGTTTAACCGTGAAAACTGGCGCATTGGCAACGATGTGCCTGCCAATCCTGTGCGCGCATTGGCGGGTCTTGTCATTGGGTTCCTGTCAACTCTGATGGGCATTGGCGGCGGCGTGTTGACCAACACATTCATGACCCTTTTTAACCGCCCGATGCACCAGGCGGTTGCGACCTCTTCAGGTGTGGGTATCCTGATTTCCATTCCGGCAACAATCGGGTTCATCTGGGCCGGGTGGGGGGTGGATAACCTGCCACCATTTTCCCTTGGTTATGTTAATCCGGTTGCCGTGTTGATGGTCATTCCGGTCACGGTTCTGGTGGCGCCGCTGGGGGTAAGGATCGCCCATGCGCTCAACAAGCGCCAGCTTGAGATTGCCTTCGGATTATTCCTGCTGGTGGTGGCAGCGCGTTATTTCTACAGTCTCGTTTAATCCCTGAGGAACATGCGGTCGCCGCGCACTTCATAGGATGAAAGTGTCGATAGAAAGCTCATGCCGAGCAGGCTTGAATCCATCGCACCCGGTGCCGAGACCAGCACCTTTTTGGTGGTCCGTACAATGGACCCGACCGCCATCACGTCAATGGTGATTTCTGCAGCCATTGCCTGGCCATTGGCGGTCATCACCGGAACTGTGTAGGCAAGATTATCGGGGTTAATGCCGATGGAGATCGCATCGCGGTAGCTCAACACAATGCTGCTTGCTCCTGTATCGACCAGAAAACGCACAGATTTTCCATTGACAGTCGCGCGGGCTTCAAAGTGGCCGTTGTTGGAGCGTATCAGGGTGACTTCTGTGCGACCGTCATCGCCGGTACGATTGATTGGACTGCCAGGGATTACCCCGCCGGTAAACCGGCTGGCAATATCCTGTGCCTCGTAACGAAAAAGATATCCACCCATAAGCGCAAGAATGATAACGGTCCAGACCACAAGCTGACGGGCAAGGTCGCCAAATCGCATGCCGCTGCCAAGAATTGCGGCACCAATCAACGCACCCCAGATACTGATATAGGCAACATTGCCGAATTTTTCATTTTGGATACCGAGCACCGTGCCCTGATCATTGGTGGAGATCAGGATTATCAGCAATACCCCGATTACTGCCATAATAATCCAGAACAGGCGACCCATCAGGCTGTTTCCCCGCGCTGTTCTGTCAGCTGCCGACGGCGGGTTTTCCTGCGCGGCCTGCGTTCAAGGGTCGCAACTCTTGCAGGCAACTCGCCGACCAATCTCTTCTGATCGGCGACAGCCAGGGTCGACCATTGGGCGATCTCGTCGCGGGTACGCCCACAGCCATAACAATAGCCGCTGTTTTGTTCGATCACGCAGATCAAAACGCATGGTGAATCAATCAATGTCATCTGCCCTATGTAACCATTACAAGGGCCAGTAACAGCCCCAGTTCCGAAATTTTCTTTGTGGCCCCAAGCGTGTCGCCAGTATGGCCGCCCACCTGCTTGTCGCAAAGAGTTGCAAAAATACCTGAGAAAACCACACAGATGAATATTGCAAAAACCGTCGGATAAAAACCGACAGCAATCCAGCCAATCACAATTGCAATTGGTGCGCCGATCATGGTTGCAAAGCCAAGCGATTGCATTGTCGGGACGCCAAGACTTTTGGATAGCCCCTTGCCGGAACGAGCTGGTTTGAAGGCTGCCCACGGGCCGATGACAACAATTGTTGAAGCGATATTTGCCATTACAACAATTAGCGGGGCAGCCGGAAAGAGATCAATCAGGTGAACAAGAAGGAACAGTTGCAGGACAAAAGACAAAATAAGCGCGCTTGCACCAAAAGTGCCGATCTGGCTGTCGCGCATGATGGCAAGTTTTCCCTCAACTGTTTTGCCGCCACCAAAACCATCGGCAACATCGGCCAGCGCGTCCTCATGCAGTGCGCCGGTAGTCAATACCTGCACAATCAGGGCAAGTGTCGCTGATACCGGGGCGGGCAGGCCGATCATCATGGCGGCCCATAAAATGAACGCCGCCGGTAATGCTACGATAATGGCCGCAAGTCCGAAATAGCGGGTTGTTTTGCTGAAATCAGCCTCTTCGTTTTCGCTGGAAAACCGGTTGGCAATTGAATTCAGCGGCAGGCGTGACAGAAACATTGTGGCCAGAAGCGTCTGGGCAATGACTTCGCGATATTTGTTGGAGCTGGAATCATTCATCTTGGTGCTGAACACTCACTGGTTTCCGGTTTTACGACACCAAAGAGGCGTAATTAACCTTTCAATTCAAGGTGCTGTTACCCTATACAGCATCAAAATAAAGCCTTTTACCACCATCTGATTGAACAGGAAACACATATGGCCGCATCGGGATTGCCTTTTGACGACATTCGAAATTTACTCCGAACGATGCCCGGGCCGGATACCGCTGCGGCCCAAAGGGTGGCTGAACGCGATGGCATATTGACTAAACCACCCGGCGCGCTGGGTCGGCTTGAGGAAATTGCCGAATGGCTTGCCATGTGGAGTGGTCGTACGCCTGAGATCAGCCGCCCGCTGGTGGCGATATTTGCTGGCAACCATGGCGTGACCGCACAAGGGGTTTCGCCATTTCCCTCCGAGGTGACCGTACAAATGGTTGCCAATTTTCAGGCTGGAGGCGCGGCAATCAACCAGATCTGCATTGCCAATGATCTTGGTCTCAAGGTTTTTGATCTCGCCCTTGATATGCCAACCGGCGATATTTCAGTTGAAGCTGCAATGGATGAAAAAGCCTGCGCTGCCACTATGGCCTATGGCATGGAAGCGGTTGCCGGGGGCACTGATCTATTGTGCATCGGCGAAATGGGCATCGGCAATACGACAATCGCGTCAGCGCTTTATTTTGCGCTTTTTGGAGGCAAAGCACAGGAATGGGTCGGGCCTGGCACCGGTGCGGATACTGCAGGTATCGCACGAAAGGCCGAGGTGATCGAGCAGGCGGTTGAATTGCACAAGGATCATCTGCGTGATCCGCTTGAGGTTCTGCGCCGGTTGGGTGGCCGCGAATTTGCTGCCATGGCGGGTGCCATTCTTGCCGCACGTATGCAGCGGGTACCAGTGATAATAGACGGGTTTGTCGCAACCGCTGCAGCAGCCGTTTTGCATGCAGCCGACCCGACAGCGCTTGATCATTGTCTGATTGGCCACGTATCGGCAGAACCCGCCCACATCAAGGCCATTGAACTACTCGGCAAAAAACCGCTGCTTGACCTTGGAATGAGGCTTGGCGAAGGAACAGGCGCGGCACTCGCCGCCGGAATTGTTAAATCAGCAGCCCTTTGTCACTCGGGCATGGCAACATTTGATTCAGCCGGTGTAAGCAACAGTGATCAGGAGTGATTATTTTCCCTTCCAGACAGGATCGCGTTTCTCGGCGAATGCCTTAAAACCTTCCAGGCCATCTTCGCTGTTATAAAGCCTGTCGACGGTGGCAAATTGTTTTTTGGTGATGCGGTTAAGTGCATCCTGGAATTTCATGCCCTCTGCCTCACGTGCCACTTCCTTGATTGCGGCAAAAACCAGTGGCGGCCCGGCTTCCAGTTGCCGGGCAACCTCCCAAACGCGGTCCATCAGTTTTTCCTGCGGCAAAACTTCGTTTGCCAGCCCCCATTTCAATGCTTCTTCGGCATCCATCCAACGCCCGGTAAACAGCATGTCCATTGCCACGTGATAGGGAATGCGTCGGGGCAGTTTCAGTGTTGCCGCATCGGCCAGGGTTCCTGCCTTGATTTCGGGCAGGGCAAATGTTGTGTGATCGGCTGCATAGATTAAATCGCAGGCCAGTGCCAGTTCAAAGCCGCCGCCAACAGCCATGCCATTGACGGCGGCAATCACCGGCTTGTTCAAATCGCGTAATTCCTGCAGCCCGCCGAAGCCGCCAACCCCGTAGTCTCCATCGACCGCATCACCGTCTGCGGCGGCTTTCAAATCCCATCCGGCCGAAAAAAACCTCTCTCCGGCAGTTTGAACAATGGCCACCCGTAAATCGGGGTCGTCGCGGAATTGCTGGAAGGTTTCACCCAGCATCCGGCTTGTGACAAGATCAATGGCGTTGGCCTTCGGCCGGTCGAGGGTTACTTCAAATATGCCGCCCTCGCGTCGGGTTTTAACAACTTCACTCATTCATATTCCTTCCAAGTCGGATCAGCACATCTGCAGCAATGGCGGCTTTGTCAGTGACAATAAGCGGATTGACATCAAGTTCAATCAGGCGGTCACAATGGTCAAGGGCAAAGGATTGAATGTTCAGGATTGTTTCGACAGCGGCGTTGATATCAGCCTTTGGTCGCCCGCGAAACCCGTCGAAAAAAACAGCGCTTTTCAATTTGCGTAAAGCCCGCTCAGCATCATGCCAGTTGATGGGAAGCAGCAAAATCTGGCTGTCCCTGAAAACCTCAACCATGGTGCCGCCGGTTGCAAGGGTCATGACCAGCCCCGTTTGAGGGTCTCTTACAAGACCAACAAGCAATTCCATAACCGGGTTTTGCACCATGGCCTCGACATAAATATGATCGACGAGAAGGCGAAGCTCCCTGGCCGCGTCTTCAACCACCTGTTGATTGTGCAGATTGAGCCTGACTGCGTTTTGCTCACTCTTGTGGGCAATCCCGAGTGCCTTAAGCACAATAGGGTACCCGATGGTTTCTGTCAGTTCGGCAGCTTCTTGCGGGTCAGATACTCTTTTGCCCTGAGGGATGGTCACACCGTAACGAGATAACAGGTTCTTGCCATGATCCTCATCAAGCACCTGCTGTGGCAAATCATCAACCGGCAGACAATGAGTCACCGGCGTGAATTCCACACTTTGCCACGCCTCACCGATTTGCGCTGCCGCTTCGATCGCATCAAGCGCCTCACCAATGCCGGATAATGGTGCAATTCCCCTTTTGATCAATGCATCGGCCTGCGCTTCGCTGATATTTTCATGCAAGGTGGCGATGACGCACGATTTTGCAGCGGTCTTTGCCGAAGCGGCTTCAAGCGCATCTAGGGTCACCTGCCAGTCATCGCCGCTGCATCTGTCAGACCGTGGAAAATCCAAAATCAGGCAATTGAGATCGAACCCGGCACTCATCATGGCGGTAAATGTTGTTTCCAGTCCCGCGCGGTCTGCCCAAATGTAAGTGTGATAATCGAGCGGGTTTGCAACTGTTACCATTGGGCCGAGTGCATGTTCAACGGGAAGTTTTTCTTCCCGCGACATTTCTCGAAAATACACCTTGCGCCCTGCAGACGCATCGGCAATCAGCCCGGCCTCGCCGCCCGAGCAACTCATTGAAGACAGGGAATAACCCTCAAGCGGTCCGCAAACATGCAGCAGTTTTAACGTTTCGAGCAATGAAGGAAGCGAATGGACACGTGCAATACCAATGCGTTTCAAAAAAGCATCCGCCACCTCATCTTTGCCGGACAGGGACGCGGTGTGAGTGAAGGCTGCTTTTTGGGCCTGCTCGCTACGGCCGATTTTCATGGCTACAACGGGTTTGTTCAACGCCCTTGCCTTTTTGGCAACTGCCTCAATACCTTCGATGGAATCAAATCCTTCTATATGCAGCCCAAGTGCTGTGACCCGTGGATCGTCGAGCAGACCAAGTGCCAGGTCTGACAGTCCTGTCTGCGCCTGATTGCCCGCAGTCAGAACATAAGCCAGGGGCAGGGCCCTTTGCTGCATGGTCAGATTGACCGCAATATTGGAGGATTGAGCAATGATTGCGACGCCTTTTTGACCATCTTCCAGTTTCACCCCGCCATGCTGGTCCGGCCAAAGGGCAATACCATCGAGATAATTCAGCAGACCATAACAATTAGGGCCGACAACAGGCATATCACCGGCGGCCTCTACAAGTGCCTGTTGCAGATTTTGTCCTGTCTCATCTGTCTCACCAAAGCCGGAAGCATAACAAATCGCACCACCTGCGCCGACACCGGCAAGCGCCTTGACTATTTCAACGGTGCGTTGCCGGTTGACGGCGACATAGGCCGCATCGGGTATCCCGGGAAGCTCTTCAACCGAGCGATAGGCTTTCAAACCGCAAATTTGCTTCTTGGCGGGATGTACGGGCCAGATTTTACCTTTAAATCCCAGGGCAAGCGCCTGTGTCGCCACAGCCTCAGCCTCCCTGCCGCCGAAGACGGCAATGGATTTCGGATTGAGCAGGGCGGCAAGTGAGCGTGTCATTTCAGCAACCGAGCGGGCGCAAAAGTTCACGCGAAATGATATGGCGCTGAATTTCAGAAGTACCGTCCCAGATGCGCTCCACCCTTGCATCACGCCAGAAACGCGCAAGCGGCAGATCGTCCATCAGCCCCATGCCGCCAAACACCTGAATGGCTTCGTCTGTAACCATCGCCAACATTTCCGTTGCGTGCACCTTGGCGCTGGCAATTTCCCGATTTGCAGGCAGCGACTGATCAAGCCGCCAGGCAGCTGCAAGCGTCAACCAGTCTGCCGCGTCAATATCTGTAATCATATCTGCAAGTTTGAACGACACGCCCTGAAAGCGGCCGATCTTTTGGCCAAATTGTTGTCGCTCGGCGGCATAATCAAGGGCCAGATCAAATACCCGCCTGGCGCGGCCAACACTGTTTGCAGCAACCGTCAACCGCGTCCCGTAAAGCCATTCGTTGGCGATATCAAAGCCGCGATGGACTTCGCCCAGAATTTGCCCCGCCGATACCCGGCAATCATCAAATGACAATATACAATTCTGATATCCCCGATGGCTGACCGAACTATAGCCGGGAGCGATATCAAAACCGGGTGTTCCGCGATCAACCAGAAAACAGGTGATCTTCTTTTTCGGCCCCCGCGGGGTCTCCTCCTCGCCGGTTGCCACAAAAACAATGACAAAATCGGCGATATTAGCGTGGGAAATAAAGTGTTTGGTGCCGTTGATAATCCAGTCGTCGCCATCGCGGCGGGCCGAACATTTCATGCCGCGCACATCAGAGCCCGCATCAGGTTCGGTCATGGCAAGACAATCAAATTTTTCGCCACGAACAGCAGGAATGAGATAACGCTCGCGCTGTTCTCCTTCGCAGGCCAGCAATATGCCAGAGGGGCGACCAAAATAGACGCCCAGCGCCATACTGCCGCGGCCAAGCTCCCGTTCAAGCAGGGCAAAATCAAGATGGCTAAGGCCACCACCGCCAACTTCCACCGGCATGTTTGCAGCATAAAAGCCGAGTTTCAGGCATTTGTTTTTAATCTCCTCGCCCAGCTCAGGCGGCACAATACCAGTGCGCTCGACCTCGTCCTCGTGGGGATAGAATTCGTGCTCAACAAAACGCCGCACCGTATCGACAATCATCGTCTGTTCACTGGAAAGCCCAAATTCCATCATTGATCTCCCGATGACCTGTTGCGCAAGGTGCTTTCATAATCTGCAAGCGTTTCGCCCGCGCCCCATTGATTGGCCTTAAGCGCCTTTAAAATGCCCACCAGGTTCCGGTCGCGAATTCGCTCCAGTTCACCAATCGAATAGCGCCCGGACTGGTCATCCGACTGCATGCTGATCTTGTCCGTCAGTTTGTCATCCAGATCGGGTACATCCATCAATTTTGTCCACGGCCATTTCAGACAGGGGCCGAATTGCTCGATAAAATGGCGCATTCCGGCTTCACCTCCGGCAATTCGAAAGGTTTCGAACAGGCCCATCTGGGCCCAACGCAAGCCAAAGCCAAAGCGGATGGCGTCATCAATTTCCTCGGTCGTGGCAATATCATCCTTGATCATCCACAAAGCTTCGCGCCACACTGCTTCAAGGAAACGGTCGGCAATAAACGCTTCGATTTCCTTGCGCACATGCAAAGGGCGCATGCCTATACTCTTGAATATAGTTTTGGCACGTTCAATAGTCTCCGCGCTGGTTTTTTTACCGCCAACCAGTTCAACAAGGGGCAACAGATAGACCGGGTTGAACGGGTGCGCCACCAGCAGGCGTTCGGGATACTGTAATTCACATTGCAAATCGCTTGGCAATATCCCGGAGGTGGATGAGGCGATCAATGTATGTTGGTCAGTATCAGACTCAATTTCCCGATAAACAGAACGCTTGAGTTCAAGTCGTTCAGGAACAGCCTCAATAACAAGGGAGGCGTTTTTTACCGCATCTGCAATTGTGTTGCAAAACGTGAGGTTGCCATAGTCTGGTCTCGGCGCATCAATCAGGCTGTTGGCTGCAAGGCTGGCATTTTCCAGAATTGCGTTGATTTTCTGCCTTGCATCCTTTGCAGGATCAAACACATGAACATCAATCCCGTTTTGCAGCAGTCGCGCAATCCAGCCGCCGCCTATTACACCGCCACCAATAACTGCGGCGATTTTGATTTGTGCCATCTTCAACCCCAGCGCTTTTGCAATTTCAGTTTCTCGCGCACCTGTTGCGGCGACATTATTGTGTAGCCCATGGAGGAGGCGATTGTTACCGCCCGCCTGACCAGATCGCCATTGCTTGCAAGCACGCCTTTTTCAAGCCAGATATTGTCCTCAAGCCCGACCCGCAAGTGCCACATATGGAAGCTGGTTGCGACCAATGGAAAAGGCCGAAAAAATCCACTCATCGGGCAGGTTTTGTACCAGCGCATTCAATGTTGCCACATCATCGGGCGCGCCCCAGGGGATACCCATGCAAAGCTGAATTACAACCGGATCGTCAATCAGGCCCTTGTTTTTAAGCCATTTGGCAAGCACCAGATGGCCGGTGTCAAACACTTCGATTTCCGGGCGTACTCCCAGTTGCTGAATCTGTCGGGCCATTTCCACCAGCATTGCCGGTGTATTGGTCATGACATACTCGCCCTCACCGAAATTCATGGTGCCGCAATCAAGGGTGCAGATTTCGGGCAAAAGTTTTGCCACATGGGCAAGACGCTCTGTTGCACCGGCCATATCGGTTCCTGCAGGATCCGGTGGCAGCGGGTTTTCGGGTGATCCCAATGTCAGATCACCGCCCATGCCGGCGGTCAGGTTAAGCACCATGTCTACATTACTTTTAGCAATAAGTTCAA
>QIIJ01000190.1 GCA_003232595.1 Aurantimonadaceae bacterium
TTGAAAGTGTCTTTTGGATCAGCTTCTTGCATATCCCTGCATCCGTCAATTTTTCCCTTGCGGAACAGATTAAGTCAAATGCACTAAGAAACCTTTGATAAGTATGAAAATATATTATGTCTGAGAGATTTGTGATTTTCTTAGCTCTGGAGGCTTTCACGATAGGCATTGGCGACCGCAGCAGCCATTGCCGATGTGGAAAACCGCCCGCGAATACTTTCAGCCAGCAAGTTTGCATTTTCTTGGGAATTCGGGTTTTTGAGGCGTTCTGCCATGGCGCCGGCAAGTGCAATTGCGCTGCCTGGCTTCACCAGGGCGCTGGCATTGCCGCCAAAAATTTCAGGAATGCCGCCCACATTAGTGGTGATCAGCGGTTTGGCGGCGGCAATGGTTTCAAGCACAATATAGGGCAGGGACTCGGCGCGTGAAGGCACCACAACAATATTCGCTTTGGCAAAAGCTGCGCGTGCCGGCATCGGATCAAGAAAAACCACCCGGTCATCCAGCTCCATTCGAGTGACCGTTTGTCTGTAGCGCTCAATGTCTGGTCCGTCCCCGACCATCAGTGCCGAGATTTTACGCCCCAGCAGTTCCTCAACTATGGGAATTGCCGCAATAAACACATCCGGGCCCTTGAGATCCCGCATCATGCCGATAAACAGAAAATCCACCGCATCATCATTGCTGGCAACGGGTTCGAATTCTTCGTCCTTCAACCCGTTGAATACAATATTATAGGGGCAGCCAGGTCGGCCGACTTTTTCAAAGTAGCCGCGTTTTTCATAATTACTGACAAAGATAAGACGGTCGGTTGACCGCTCCAGAAATCGCTCAAGGACAAAATAGACCCGCCCCCGCAGGGTGGCTGCATCAAAATGAATGCTGCCGCCATGGGGGCAGTATAATCGTGCAACTCTGGAACCCGCCATTCGCAACAATGTGCCGATCATACGGGCATAGGCACCACCCTTGGCCCCGTGCGAATGAAGAATTTCCGGATTTAGCTGCTTTATTTCATTATAGGAGCGCCAAAGGGTCACGATATCGGATGGCCCAATACGCCGGTTCATCGGAATGCGGTGCAAACCAAGAGCGAGGTTGGGTTTGATCGCATCGAACAGGGCTTCTTCGAATTCACCACCGGTATTGGAATCGCATAAAATCCCTACATGATGGCCTTCAGCAACCTGAACCTCTATCAGATCGCGCACATGGCGAAAAATGCCACCAACGGGAGATCGGAAGCAATGTACAATTCGAAGTTGCTGCTGTTCAGGCAAGGGCTCCACCAGATCGGCGTTCAGTTATTGTCTAAAGCAGGCGCTCTTTGACAAAAATTGTGTCGCCGGGCATGATCGGGTCGGTGATAGGAACACGCCCCGTGACAATTTTACCGTTGATTTGGCGTGTGATATCGACGTCATCCTGTCGGGCTCGTGCCGAAAAACCACCGGCAATGGCAATGGCGTTTTGTGCAGTCATGCCGGGTACATATGTATATTGCCCTGAAGCGCCAACCTCACCCATGATAAAAAACGGCCGATAGCGGTCAACTTCAACCGATACATCCGGGTTGCGAATATAGCCCTTGGTCAGTTTGTTGGCGATACGGGCCTCAAGCTGTTTAATCGTACTGCCACGGGCGGCAATGGAACCAACCAGTGGAAAGGCAACATAGCCGGCCTTGTCAACAAGGTAAGTGTTGGTAAGCCCGGTCTGTTCAAAAACAGTAATCCGCAGTCGGTCGCCTGAATCCAGCATATAGGGCTGGTTTAAAACCGCATGAAATGCCGGGTCTGCCGGTCGGTAACTGGCGCACCCGCCAATAGCGGAAGTTAACAGGATTGCAGCAACACCTCGAAGAATTTCCCTGCGCTTCACCATTATTATCAGTCCCAACATTACCCACAGGCCACCACAGGCCAAACTCAACTATTCACGCCGAAATTTCCCCTATTATAGTTAATTTGTTGTAAATTTGAATAATATAGCAGCTACCAAAATTAATTGTTTGTTATACTTTGTTAACTATACATTAACAAATCACGTCAATACCCCGTGAATTTAACCATATTAACCCGATGGTTACCTTAACAGACCATTATTGGTGCAACTTTCTGAAGCAGGGTGTGCACGAGTATGTCTCACGAGCTGGAACGCGACATTGACATTGATATTGGCGGTTTGTTTTCAGCCCTTTGGCGCAAACGCACGCTGCTGCTCGGGGTCGGGCTGGTATCGGGCCTCTTGGCCTTCGTCATTTTACAATTTGTGTCGCCACAATATCGTTCTGAAACAAAAATTGAAATTCAAAGCCGCGACAGTGATTTTGGCAATAACAATCGCAGCAATAGCGAGCAGCAGCGCGCCCTGCTTGATCAGGAGGGCATTGGCAGCCAGGTTCAGATCATTACGTCGCGCGATGTCGCCCGCTCTGTGATTAAAGACCTGGGTCTTGCCAGGGAAAAAGAATTTGACGCAGCCCAGTCCCTGTCACTGCTCGACGAAATTCTGGTTATGGTTGGAATGAAAACCAATCCGGTTGATATTGATACGGTGGAACGGGCACTTAAGGCATATTATGAAAAGCTGAGCGTCACCAATGTTGCCCGCACGCGGGTAATTTCCATCGTGTTTTCTTCGGTAAATCCGAAACTCGCACAGAAAATCCCTGAAGCCATTGCCAATGAATATTTGCGCATTCAGGTCGCGGCAAAACAATCTCTAAGTGAAGAGGAAGCAAAGGCGCTTAAGCCGCAAATTGAAGCGTTACGTATCGCCGTGCGCAATGCGGAGGCGGAGGTTGCAACCTATCGCGCCACATCGGATATTCTGATCGGCCGCAACAATAGATCGCTTGCAACCCAGCAACTGACAGAAATGTCGACAGAATTATCACGGGTCCGCTCCCAGCGTGCGAATGCCGAGGCAAAGGTTGCTGCGGTGGAGCGAACATTGGACGACGGATCGCCGGTTGATTCGATCTCGGACGTTCTAACCGCACCACTGATCCAGCGGCTGCGCGAACGTCAGGTGACATTACGAGCCCAGATTGCCGAATTGTCCGCCACTCTTTTGTCCGCTCACCCTCGCATCAAGTCGCTTAATTCACAGTTGTCCAACCTTGACCAGCAAATCCGTAAAGAGGCCGGTAAAATTTTGCGCAGCATGAGAAATGATGCGCGCATTGCCCGCTCGCGGGAAAAATCGCTGAGAGCCAGCCTCAACGAACTAAAGGCCGAGTCTGCCAGGGTCGGTGAAGACCAGGTTGAATTGCGCGGCCTGGAACGCGAGGCAAAAGCCCAGAGAGAATTGCTGAACGCCTACCTAAAGCGCTACAATGAAGCAGCATCGAAGCAGAAGCAGAACTTCCTTGCGGCTGATGCCCGCATCTTTTCACGCGCATCCCTGCCGTTGGAGCCTTATTTTCCAAAAACCGTGCCAATTGTGATTTCTGCCTTCTTTGGCTCTGTCCTTCTTGCTTCCATGTTTATCCTGGCCGGTTTTTTGACAATGGCCCGACCGGCGCGAAACGATGTTTATGCTGCCGATAATGCGGGCTTGTATGCCAATGGCAACCAGATTGATACGGCCCTGACCGATGGTGAACTATCGCAGGATACAGCGTATTCTGATGGTGGTGTAGCTGTTGCAGCAGAAACCATCGCAGCTCTTGGCAAAGCTCGCATCACTCTGATTTCACCGGAAGGAGAGGTGGGTTCTGAAGGCTCTGTATTGCTCGCCCGGTTTTTAGCGACTACAGGATCAAGCGTGATTGTAGTCGACATGACCGGGGCAGGGGCCTCAAGCCAGGCGATGATTGGGCCGCAACTGGTACTGGGCATCAAAGACCTTCTTGCAAATGAAGCGTCCTTCGGTGATGTGATCCATTCAGACCGCAGTTCAAGAGCTCACATTATTCCGACAGGTGGCGCAAGTGCTGAAAAGGCCGCTCAGGCCGGTGACCGGCTGTTTATGGTTTTCGATGCGCTTGAGGAAACCTACGATTTTGTCATTATCGATTGTGGCGCGGTCGATGTTTCGGGTATTGCACGGGTATCCAACCCTGCCACTGTCAATATCATCAACGCCATTGATGAAAATAATCCGGTGGTTCAGCAGGCGTCAGACATGCTTGTTCGGGCCGGTTTCAGAAACCCGATTATCATCCACCCAAGCCCGCAGGAGCGCCAGCTCATGGGAACAGTTGCAGCTTGACTATTTCAGGCTGGCGCGAACCTTTTTTGCAAACTGCCACATTTGGGGATTTTGCTTGATCAGTCGTTTTAATGTTACTTTGCTGCGGTCATAAATTGTCAGCGCAATGGCCTTTCTGCTAACCGGAATGAAGCATTCAAACATTGGCACAACCTCATTGCACCAGGAAGATTTATAGCGCTCCTCACCGCGGCCAAGATCAAACGAGGAATAGCCTTTTTTTGTGCAATCCTCGATCACCAGATGCAACAACAGGTCGCCCGGGCTGGTATGGGTCAGTTCGTCCATTGAAATGGAGGTAAAACAGCCTGAAAATCGGCCCTTGTGGCCACCACCGGCAAATGTTGCCCTGATTTTTCCGTCAACTTCAAGGCCGTATATAACCAGTGATGGTTCACTGCTGTTCAGTGACGACTGAGCCATGTTGGAAAAAAATGTAGCGATACCATCTTCTTCAAACACATTGACAACGCCCATTTTTGAAAGTCGCACTTTGATTTGCTGCAGCGAAGCATCAAGCAGTCTGCCTATTTCGTCCGGTGTATCGGCACAAATCAGTTTTGGTCCGCCAAACGGTTCCAGCGCGCGCAACTGCCAGCGGTATTTTTTGCGTTTTTTCTTGGCATTGTGGGCTGCAAGCACATCATCAAAAGAAGGTCCCAGTTGCATTGAAAATGCATGATTGGGAGAGGCAATTCTGGCCAGGAAATTGAGCGGATTGTTGTGGCCCTGCCAGCTCATTGGCTGGCAGCACAATTCAAATGCATCAATATTGCGGGTAACTTTTACGATGTGATCAAAAATTGAACGCATATCGTCCAGTCGCACATTGGTCAGAAAATCAGGCTGGTATATGCCCATGTTGAAATTTGAATGGCTGCCACCCATCCAGCTCACCACGCAAAACGGCCCACGACAGAAACTGGCAAATGGAAACAGAAACAACGGTTTGTCTTTCAACCAGCCAATCACGATATGGGGTTCGGCATCCTGCGCCTTGCCGGCCGTATTGATCCAGTTGGAAATCCAGTCAAAGCGCTGGTACACCGAGCATATGCCCGATTGCTCAAATTCCCGCCAGATCGTTTCGATTTCTGCGAGGTTATGATGAACGCTGATCGAAATCCGACCGGCAACGGCAGTGGGAACGCTGTCGGCAATATCACCTGACCGGTCATCGCCCGGAACAAGTGGAGGTGCAGCCACTTTTGCGCGCTGCGTTGATATTATTGCAGTATCGTTCATTAATTACCGTCCCCGTTTGTGTGCAAGTTATCAAATAAATCTAAAGGAACAGTGGCTATTGTTGATTACAAATTGGATGTAGCGGCTAACCTGTTGTTAAGTATAAACACATGACCCTTCGAAATACCGCGTTTAAAACCGCGCTGAATATATTGTCGATCAGCAAATTGCCCTCGTTGCTTGCGGGTTATGGAGGCGGTGTTGGCGCAATTTTAATGCTGCATCATGTGCGTGACAAACCTGCAGGCAGGTTTGCGCCCAATTCCCATCTGACGATAGGGCCGCAATTCCTTGAAGACACGCTGAAAATGCTGCGTCAGCGAAATATCGATATTGTTGATCTGGACCAGGCAGCACGGCGGTTGGCCGACAAACCAACTGACCGGCAATTTGTTGTCATAACCTTCGATGATGGCTATCGGAACAATGCCGAGATTGCCGCTCCTGTTTTACGCAAATATGAGGCACCATATACTATATTTGTTGCAACCGGCCTGATCGAGGGTACCGCCGATTTGTGGTGGGATGCGCTTGAGGCCATTATCCGCAGCCAACCAGTATTGCGGGTGAAGATCGACGGGCAAGAGAAGAGTTTTGCCAGCGAAACCGTATCCGGGAAAACCCAGACTTATAACCATCTGTTGCACTATCTTACAACAAGAGTCAGTGAGGAAGAACAGAGTTGCTGGATCAGGGAACTGGCGCGGCTTTATGGTTACGATCTGGAGCGGGAACGTCATCGGGATATGATGAACTGGCAGGAAATTCGTGCGCTGGCTAAAGACCCGCTCTGCACGATTGGCGCCCATACAATCCACCATTATGCACTTGCTCGCCTCTCGGAAAACGACGCGCGAATTGAGATCGACGAGGGTGCTCGCATTATCGAAACCGAACTTGGCAGCTTGCCGCGCCACTTTGCTTATCCCTATGGATATTCGGCCGCGGCAGGACCGCGTGAATTCGAAATCGCCCGGAAATTGAGTTTCGCAAGTGCAGTTACCACCAGACCCGGCGTGCTTTATCCCGCCCATGCAAATCACCTGACTGCCCTGCCAAGAATATCCCTTAACGGGAATTTCCAGGCCAACCACTACACCAGGACGCTGCTATCAGGCATTCCAACTCTTCTGGCGAACCGAATGCGCCGGATCAATGTTGATTAGGCACTTTGTGCATCCACTTGATGATGAACATGGCCGGTACAATCCAGAACATGCCTGTTACGCCAAAATAGATTAAATGTACCAGTCCCCCGGCATCTCCAAGCTGCGCAGTGGCAATGGCTGTTGCAATCAGCGCATAAAGAATTGCAAGGATCAGGATCAGCAGGGAGCCGATCAGTTTTTTCAGCCGGAGGGGCATGGGCAGGGCTTTCTTGTTGGCATGCAGCGGTGCAATAGCAGATATGTTGAGTGGAATAAACAGCGACGGCGTGTCGCGCATTGTCACGTTTGTCAGGCAAGGCAATTTGCAACTAATGTGCTAATAGAACAGAAAAATTATGGACGAACCAGAATGACCGCTTCTCTTACTTTTGAAAACACCATTGCCCTTCGTTTACGGGCGGAATCCAACCGTCGACTGGTACGGCTTTGGCTCTATTTCATCTGTGCACTGGTTGCTGCCATGGTGGTGGTTGGCGGTGCGACGCGGCTGACCGATTCAGGCCTTTCGATCACCGAATGGCGACCGCTTCTGGGGGCCATTCCGCCGCTGAATGATCTTGACTGGCAGGCGGCATTTGATCTCTACAAACAGATTCCGGAGTTTCAGAAAATCAACAGCGACATGACGCTTCAAGGTTTCAAGTTCATCTATTGGTGGGAATGGAGCCACCGGTTTCTTGGACGGATTGTTGGCGTGGCATTTTTTGTGCCGATGGTATGGCTGTGGCTGAGCGGACGGCTGGAAGGCTGGCTGAAACCGCGCCTTTTACTGTTGTTTGCGCTTGGCGGCCTGCAGGGTTTTATCGGCTGGTGGATGGTTATGTCCGGGCTGGTGGAGCGCGTGGATGTGAGCCAGTACCGCCTAGCAACACACCTTTTGCTGGCCAGTATCATCTTCGCCTATGCCATGTGGGTTGCTCGTGGTCTTGCTCCCCACAGCACAAAGGCCGGCCCGCCCGGCCTGCGGGGGCAGGCGATGATTATCACTCTGCTTGTGTTGATGCAGATATTCCTCGGCGGACTGGTCGCAGGCCTTGATGCGGGCCTTGCTTTCAACACCTGGCCAAGAATTGACGGGGCATGGGTGCCGGATAAACTTTGGATTTTGAAGCCGGTCTGGCTAAACCTGTTTGAGAACATCAAAACAGTGCAATTCATCCACCGTATGAGCGCCTACCTGCTCTTTGCATTTGTGTTGTTCCATATGTTTATAAGCTTTGGTGGCGAAGCATCACCACACAGAAACCGGGCAATTGTCCTGTTTTTGCTGATCACGGCACAGGCAATGATCGGCATTGCGACACTTTTAAAACAGGTGCCATTCGACTGGGCTATCAGCCACCAGTTCGGCGGTATTGTCGTGCTTGGTTTTGCAGTCGCCCATTGGCGGGGGCTGAAAGGAGTTTATCCTCCGGCAGTGGAAATCAGGCGGGAAGGATAGTTCGGGTGTAAAGAATGTTAATTTTTGTTTGACCTCTATCGCTCAATTTCATGTTTCGCAGCGCTGACCAGAAAGGCCGAACGGGTCATTTTGCGTTGTCTGGCTGCATCATCGATAGCGGCGAGATGTCCGCTGTCGATTGAAATATTGGCGCGAACCATTTTGCCGAAAGTCGGGACCACGGCAATACTGGCAAATACAGGGTTGTCCGTAAAAACCCAATCCTTCATGTCCTTGATTTCATCGACTGTTGATGGTTTTGGCAGCTTTTCGTCGTCATCAACCATGCCTTGAACATGCAGGGAAAGCGCTTCACGGGCACCCGCCATTGCTTCATCAATGGAATCGCCTGCGGATACACAGCCTGGAAAATCGGGAAAAACAACGCCATGGACATCGTCTTCCTTTTCTATAATCGCAATGTAGTTCACGGCTGAATTCCTTTAGTTGCGTTTATTTCCAACCCGCCTGTTTGCTGATTGAGTGCAGCGTTCCCCGGGGCAGTTGTTGTTTGGGATGGAGGTACTGTGACTTTGCCTTTGCGTCTGGGATGCTTGAATTGATGGTGCGAGCCTTTTACGCCAACCTCGACCCAGCCATCCTTCATGAGTTTTCGAATAATTTCGCGACTGGTTGCCATTGACAATCTTCCATGCGCAAATATATACGCAATTTTGGTATGATTCAAGGCCCCAATACGGCCACGACAGTTTTCTTATTACCAGGTGAGGGGGCATTGCCCCGCTCATGGAAACATCGGCATCTGTTCAAGTCCGGTGGTTTCTTCCAGACCGAAGGCAATGTTGAAGTTTTGCAGGGCCTGACCGGCAGAGCCTTTTACAAGATTATCGATGGTGGCCATGACAATGGCGCGGCCTGGAATGCGGTCTTCAATGACGCCGATGATGACGAAGTTTGAACCACGCACATGCTGGGTTGCAGGCATAATGCCTTCCGGTGCCACCTGTAC